>JAQVXN010000015.1 GCA_028709135.1 Bacteroidaceae bacterium
TTCTACCTGTGCGTCTTTGCACTTGTTTTCGTCAAAAGTCGGCCATTCCTGCTTATTTAACATACCGTCAAAGTTAGCCTGTTCCCACATTTCCTCTGTTATATGAGGTGCGAAAGGATTTAATATCAATAGCAGAGATCTCATCTCTTGTTTATTAATAGAACCATGATCACTGATATCGTTTAGCAGTGACATCATTGCCGCAATTGCAGTATTAAACTTCATTGCTTCAATATCTTCGGTAACCTTCTTGATAGTCTTATGGAAACTGCTTTCAAGTTCCGGAGAATAGCTGTCTCCATCCTTTAAAATGTCCAACAATCCATAAATACGTTCCAAAAACCGCTTACAGCCTTTAATTGAGCTTTGCGACCATGGAGCACTCTTTTCAAAATCGCCAATAAACATTTCATAAAGACGAAGAGTGTCCGCACCGTAATCACGTACGATATCGTCTGGATTTACGACATTACCACGAGATTTACTCATTTTCTCGCCATTTTCACCAAGAATCATACCATGGCTGGTGCGTTTTGCATATGGTTCCGGCGTATTAACAATACCGATATCATAAAGGAATTTATGCCAAAAACGAGAATAAAGCAGGTGCAGCGTTGTATGCTCCATACCACCATTATACCAATCAACAGGCATCCAGTAATTAAGCGCTTCTTTTGATGCAGGAGCATCCTGATTAAATGGGTCACAGTAGCGCAGAAAATACCACGAGGATCCAGCCCACTGCGGCATTGTATCCGTTTCACGCTTTGCTGGACGTCCGCATTTCGGACATGTTACATTCACCCATTCATCAATTGCCGCCAGTGGAGAGTCACCATCTCCTGTGGGTTCATAACTTTCTACTTCTGGTAAACGAAGCGGCAGTTCGCTTTCATTTAAAGGTACATAGCCACAGTGGTCACAATGGATGATTGGAATAGGTTCTCCCCAATACCTTTGACGAGAAAAGACCCAATCGCGTAGTTTATAGTTTACTTTTGGTTCGCCTTTTTTATTTTCAGACAGCCAATTAATAATTTCTTTTTTAGCATCCTCAACAGTAAGGTTATCCAAAAATCCAGAATTCACCATAACGCCGGTGGCACAGTCAGTGAATGCTTCTTTTTGAACATCTCCGCCTTTTACGACTTCAATAATTGGTAACTCAAACTTTTTAGCAAATTCCCAGTCACGTGTATCATGCGCAGGAACCGCCATAATCGCTCCAGTTCCATATGACATAAGCACATAATCAGAAATAAAAATGGGAATTTCCTTATTATTGACCGGATTGATGCCGCAAACGCCATCCAACTTAACCCCGGTTTTTTCTTTTGCAAGTTCAGTTCGCTCAAAATCAGATTTTTTTGCCGCAAGCTTTTGATAATCGCGTACAGCATCCATATTTTGAATCTTATCTGCCCACTTTTGAATATAGGGATGTTCAGGCGAAATAACCATATAGGTTGCACCAAAGAGGGTATCCGGACGTGTAGTAAAGACAGTCAAGATATCCCCTGCAGTTGTACCAAAATCGACTTGCGCACCCGTCGAACGGCCGATCCAATTTTTCTGAGAGGTCTTAACGCGGTCAATATAATCCACGTGATCCAAATCATCAATTAAACGCTGTGCATATTCCGTAATTTTTAGCATCCATTGACTTTTAACTCGGTGAACAACTTCACTTCCACAGCGTTCGCAAACGCCTCCGACAACTTCTTCATTTGCCAAAACCACTTTGCATCCTGTACACCAGTTAACGGACATTTCTTTTTTATATGCAAGCCCACGTTTAAATAGCTGAAGAAAAATCCATTGAGTCCATTTATAATAGTTGGGATCTGTCGTATTGATTTCACGATTCCAATCAAACGAAAGCCCTAGACTTTGTAGCTGAGATTTAAATCTTGCAACATTTTGCTTTGTTACAATTTCCGGATGAATATGATGTTTGATTGCAAAATTTTCAGTCGGTAAACCAAACGCATCCCATCCCATAGGATACAGTACATTATATCCCTGCAAACGGCGTTTTCTCGCAATAATATCAAGCGCTGTATAAGAACGTGGATGCCCTACGTGAAGCCCTTGTCCGGAAGGATAAGGAAATTCTACCAAAGCATAATATTTGGGCTTTGAATAATCCGTACTAGCTGCAAAAACATTTTTGGAATCCCAGATCTCCTGCCATTTTTTTTCTATGGCTGCAAAATCGTACTTCAATTTGTACACTCCCTGTTGACGTACCTAATATAAGGATACAAAAAATTAATCATTTAAATTTAGTTCAATCTTTGGCGCATCAGCCCATAAGCGCTCTAATGAATAAAAATCGCGGGCTTTTTCATAAAATATATGAACAATTACATCTGTATAATCTAATACAACCCACATAGCGGACTGATAGCCTTCTTTTCGCAACGGTTCAAGACCTAAGGCTGTCATTCCTTCTTCCACTGCATCACAAAGCGCTTTCACCTGCGTATTGGACGATCCGGATGCAATCACAAAGTAATCACCCAGCGTAGTTAAATCTTTGATTTCAATGGCGGTGATATCTTTTGCTTTTTTATTGTTCAACATGGATGCCACCGCGTGAACTTTTTCGATAGCTGTCAATGAATTCACCTCTGTTCCATTAAAACTTTATATAATAATTATATGCAGCAAAACTATCATGGCTAATTTCTCGCTCATGATGTATTAAATCACTTAAACTATAGCACAATGCATATTTCATGGCTTGCTCGATATTTGTCTGTGCAAGCTTTCTCATTTTATCAATATCGGGATAAGTTCTGTCGGCACTTATCAAATCTGCTAAATAGACTACTTCATCCAGTAAAGACATATTGCCGCACGCTGTTGTATGATAACGAATAGCGTTCAATAGTTCCTCATCATCAATACCAAGCTTAAATTTACAAAATCCACAAGCTGCCAATCCATGCCAAGTTTTTGGTTGTTTTTTCTGTACACTGTCAAGAATAATACCATATTTCGTAAGCCATTGCAACTGTTCTTCGCGGGGCATTTCCTTGCAGATGTCGTGGAGCCAGCCAGCTGCTTTGGCTTGTTTTTTGTTACAACCGTAAATTTCTGCCAACTTTTCAGCTTGATTTACAACACATTGAGTATGATAATATCGTTGTTTTGAAAGCGTTTTTTTTGCTAATTTATCTAGTCTATTGAAATCGTATTTCATCCATTTTCTCCTCTGAAGAAAATCTATTGATAAAGATGATGCTTTTGAATATAATCAGCAACTGCAGGTGCAATCAATCCATCAATAGGTTCCTTTTTTCGAATTTGTTCTCGAATCATTGTAGAGGATATCGGAAGCGGATCAAAATCAACAAGCTCGCAATTTGCACCTAGTGTCTCCAACTTACGACATTGTTCATGCATATTTAGATCCGTCATATTAGACTGTCTTGCTCCTGCACAAATCACCGCTAACTGAATAATTCGTTGCCAACAATACCAATCGGTCAATGAGCAAAACATATCACTTCCCATAATCAGGTAAAATTGATCATTAGGATAAAGTTGTGTAAGCTGTTCCAATGTATCCACAGTATAACTTTTACATTCTCTTTTTAATTCAAGATCACAAACTTCTATTTGTGGATGATTAAAAAAAGCAAGTTTGCACATTGCAAGGCGATGCATCCCATCCACTAACCCAGTGTTTGTCTTGTGAGGTGGAATATTAGTAGGAATAATAAGCAGTCGATCCAAATGTAGTGCAGATACATATGCCTCAGCAAGCTTAACATGCCCGTTATGCACCGGATTAAAGGTGCCTCCGAAAATGCCTGTTCGCATTAGTCCAGCTCAATTATAGGTTTTTTGTTGTTGCGGCGGTACAGAACAAAACGGGTACCAATCGTCTGAACCACTTCTGAGTTGGTTGATTCTGCAAGTTGTTGAGCAATGTCACGCAAAGGTTCTGGAGAATTGTCTAAAACACGCATTTTAATAAGCTCACGTGCTGTCAAAGCATCGTTTACCTGTTTGATCAGCGCATCGTTGATACCGCCTTTTCCTACTTGTAGAATCGTTTCAATAGGGTTTGCAAGTCCTCGTAATTTTGCTCTTTGTTTGCTAGTCAGCATATTCTTTTCTCCTATCTGGTGTTCCTCTAGCTTTTTTGCTAATAATCTTAACGCTTTACCACGATGGCTATAGGCATCTTTTTCTGAATTGTCGAGTTCGGCAAAGCTTTTATTATTTACATAAAATATGGGATCAAAGCCAAAACCTTTGTTGCCTCTAGGCTCTAACCCTATGATTCCCTCACAAGTTCCCTCAGCATCAATGCGTACCCCATTTTCATCAATGTAACAAATATGAGATACGAATCGAGCGGTACGTTTATTTTCTGGAACTGCTTGTAATTCTTTTAGTAAGGAATCCATTTTAACCGTATATGATGTATCTTCCCCGCAATAACGAGCGGAGTAGATTCCAGGAGCTCCATCAAGCGCATCGATACATAAACCAGAATCATCTGCTACAGCAGACTTACCAGTTATTTGGTGTACCGTATTTGCTTTTAAAAATGCATTTTCTGAAAATGAATCTCCTGTTTCCTCAACAGAAAGATCTTTTACAACATCTTTTTGAGGAGTAACTTCTATTCCAAATGGTGCAAAAATTCGGGCAAACTCTCGAATTTTACCCATGTTTCCAGTTGCAGCGATAACGTTCATCAACCATTTTCCTCCGTCATTTCTTGTTCTGCATCAAAAAGTGCATCTACAAAATCTTTCGCATTAAATGGACGAAGATCATCTAGCTGTTCTCCTATACCAATATACTTAATAGGTACTTGCAATTCAGATTTAATACCAATAACTACACCGCCTCGGGCAGTTCCATCCAGTTTTGTCAATATAATACCAGTGATGCCGGCGGCTTCTTTAAACTGTCTCGCTTGATTTAAAGCATTTTGCCCTGTTGTAGCATCCAATACGAGCAATACTTCTGTGTCTGAGTTCGGAGCTTCCCGTTGAATTACACGAGAAATCTTAGATAGCTCGTCCATCAAATTCTTTTTGTTGTGAAGGCGCCCCGCTGTATCACATATAATTACATCTGAACCTCGTGCTTTTCCAGCTGTTATGGCATCAAATACAACGGCTGCTGGGTCTGAGCCTTCTGCCTGCTTAATCAGCTCAACACCAGAACGGTCTGCCCAAATCTGCAATTGATCAATTGCAGCCGCTCGAAATGTATCAGCAGCACCTAGTAAGACTTTTTTTCCAGATGCTTTTAAATTTGCAGCAAGCTTGCCAATCGTCGTCGTTTTGCCTACTCCATTGACTCCGATTACTAAGACAATTGATGGCTGAGTATCAATATGCAATTCTTCATCGCCTGCCAACATATCCTCGATAATTTCCTTGATTAATCCCCGAACTTCACTTGCATCAGAAATCCCTCGTTTTTTTACTTGTGTACGCAACTCTTCGCAAATGCGCTGAGCAGTTACGGCTCCTACATCTGACATAATTAGAATTTCTTCAAGTTCTTCATATAATTCTTCATCTATTTTTGCAAATGATTTGACGATCTCATCCATTTTTTTTGAAAAAGAATCGCGCGTTTTTTTTAATCCTTCAGCAAGCTTTCCAAAAAAGCCCATTGCCATCCTCCCGTTATTATTATTTTATGCCCAGTTTACTTTCAATTTCATTGACATTTAGCTCCAAAAGTTTGGATACGCCCTCTTCCTGCATGGTTACACCATAGAGAATATCAGCTTCTTCCATGGTACCACGTCGGTGAGTAATGGTAATAAACTGAGTTTTATCACAAATAGTACGCAGATAGTGCGCATATTTTACAACGTTGACATCATCAAGCGCTGCTTCAATTTCATCCAACATACAAAATGGCGATGGACGTACTTTTAAAATTGCAAAATATATAGCAATTGCCACAAATGCTTGCTCACCACCTGAAAGAGATGCTAGGTTTTTAATGATCTTGCCCGGAGGCTGTACATAAATCTCAATGCCAGACTCCAATACATTTTGCGGATCTGTAAGAGAAAGTTCTGCTTTTCCTCCATCAAATAATTCTGTAAATATTCGAGAAAAATTTGTTGATATCTTATCAAAATTATTCAAGAATATTTTATGCATGTCTTCTGTTAATGACGCAATCATTCGATTAAGCTCTGCACGAGAAGTTTCAACATCTTCAATCTGTGTTTTCAAAAATTGATATCGTTCAGAAACTTCTTTATATTCTTCAATTGCACTTACATTTACATTACCCAATGATTTAATCTTTGCTTTTAATTCACTAAGACGTCGGTTTGCTAAATTTTCATCTTCAATAGGATTTGCCAGCTGTGCGGCTTGAGAACGAGTAACTTCATATTCATCCCATAGTCGAGCTATAATTATATCATATTGTGCTTGCAAAGTTCTCTTTTTCTCTTCCAACCGACTTAAATCTTTCGCAACAACTTCGCGCTGAGCAGTAACTTCTTTTTCATATCCACGCAATGAAGTTGTTTCACCCTCACATTTGTTACGTTTTTCAGTTAATTCTTTAATTTGTACATTTAATGTTTTAATTTGTTCGGCATATTCCTCCTGATCACGTTTCGCTTGTTCAATCTTCTGCGTTAATTGTTTACTTTGTTCTGAAAATTTTTCAATTTGTGAATGCATCCAAATAGTATGTTCTCTTTGATTGCTTTTTTGAGTAATCAATTGTTCATTGATTTGGCGTATTGCACTTATTTCTTGTTCTAATGTCACCATCTTAATTTTGAGAGCAGAAAGTTGGTCAGTAATTTCTGTAATCTGACTGACCAATTTATTTTTTTTGTCATCTAATATATTAAGCGCAGAATCCGTTTCTACTAATTTACGATTAAATTCATCAATCTTATCAGAATTTGAAACATCATTCTCCTTTAACTCTTTAAGTCTTGCGGTCAGCTTTTCATATTCTAAAACTGTTTTCTTTTTAGATTGAACCGCATTGTCAAAAGCATTGTTAAGCTGTTTAAGTTCTGCAACATACTGAAATTTATCTTCTTGTGCAGTTACTAGTTCACCATCTACCCCTAAAGAAGAAGCTTGTACGGCAGATAACTGTTCTTCAGCAATCTTAATTTGAAATTGCAATTCTTCAACTTGCTTTTTCATTGTCTGAGCTTGTTGCTTTAAGTGCTCAATTTCATGTCCACGACCTAATATTCCCGCAGTTTTTGTTGTATAACCGCCAGTCATGGAACCACCTGTGTTAACAACTTGACCATCCAATGTTACGATTCGGTATCGATAATTCACTTTTTTAGCCAATTGAACTGCACAATCTAAATCTTGTACTATAATAATTCTTCCCAAAAGCTGGCGAATGATGCCACCAAATTTTTCTTTACATCGAACTAAATTGGATGCAAAACCAACAAAACCTTCTGCACTGGATAGTTGATTATCTGTAAGCTTATTTCCCTTTACAGATGAAATCGGTAAAAATGTTGCGCGCCCTGAACGAGCATTTTTAAGCATTGCAATTGCACTTTTTGCTATTGATTCATTTTCAACAACAATATTCTGTAAAGCTCCTCCCAATGCGATTTCAACAGCAAGAGCGTTTTGATCATCAACCTCTATTAAACGTGATACCGGTCCATAAACACCAGCCAATGTTTCCTTTCTAGCTTGAGACATGACAAACTTTACGCTGTTATGAAAACCATCTAAACTATTTTCCATGTTTAACAGTAATTCTGCTTTTTGAAGATGTTTTTGAATTTCATCTTCAAGTTTTCTTTTTTTTGCCGCTAACGTATCAACTTTGCTTTGCCGGCTTTCAATTTTTAATTCAAAGCCTTTTTTCTCATTTTGTAAAGAAACTATTTTTTGTTCAATTTCAGAAATTAATTCTTTGCAGTCATTCTTTTCAATTTCAAGCTTTTTAATGTTCTCATCTTTTATAGCTACATTTTCTTCTAAATCTTGTAAACGGGTTGTGGATTCTTCAATCAGTGAGCCACGAGATGCAGATACCAATTTTATTTCATTTATGTTTTGTGAAAGAGTAAAACGTCTTTCTTTTAAGGAAGATATATGTAATTGAATATCTTTTTGTTGAGCGTTTAAATTTTCTAATTCTTTTTGTGTTTCAGCTTGTTGTATCGTAAATGTTTGATGTTTTTGTTCTTTATCTGCAATTTCCTGTTTGTATGTACTTATTTTTTGATTTAACTGTTCATCCGAAGCACCGGATTCATTTAATTCATCGCGAATACGATCAATCGATGCTTTATTATGCTCAATATCGTTATGCATGACAGCTATTTGTGCAACACGTTGAGAAGACGTCGTTTCTATATCCTTAATTTGATTACGCTTTTTCTCGATATCCATAGATATATTTTGCATATCTGTATAAAGAGATGTGATTTTTTTTTCAACTTCATCTAATTTGGATTGGATATCCTCATGTTGAGATTTACAAAGAAGAATTTTGTCTTCTTGTTCTCTTAATACCTGTTTGGATTTTTCGAGTGTGAGGACCCAAAGAGAAATTTCAAGTGTTCTTTTTTCTCCTGCATACTCTAAAAACTGTGAAGCCTTTTCTGACTGAATTCGAAGCGGTTCTATACGATTTTCTAATTCAGATAGAATATCGTGCAGACGCAAAAGATTTTCTTCAGCAGCACCCAAACGTCGCTCTGCTTCAGCCTTCCGATAGCGATACTTTGAAATACCTGCGGCTTCTTCAAAAATTTCTCGACGCTGTGTACTTTTAGCGCTTACGATCTCAGAAATTTTGCCTTGCCCGATAATTGAATATCCATCACGTCCTAATCCTGTATCCATAAACAACTCATAAATATCCTTTAATCGAACATTGACATGATTGATTTGATACTCACTTTCACCTGATCGATACAGTTTTCTAGATATAGAAACTTCTTCATTATTATAAGGCAAAGCACGATCAGAATTATCAATGGTTATTTGAACATAAGCAAACCCTTGTGCTTTACGTGTTTGAGTACCTCCAAAAATAACATCCTCCATTTTTCCACCGCGCAGATTTTTGGAAGATTGTTCACCTAATACCCACCGAACAGCATCGGCTATATTGCTTTTCCCACTTCCATTTGGCCCTACAACGGCCGTTATTCCATCAATAAACGATAACCGAGTTCGGTCAGGGAATGATTTAAAGCCTTGTATCTCCAAACTGCGAAGCCGCAAAGTTACACTTCCTCTACTATGATGTCTAACCCAGACAGATGTATGTCTTGTCTAATGGTTACATTATAGCCTAATTGTTTAAGTTTCTCAATGGTTTGTGCACCATGTCCATTTATTTTTGAGATAGATTTTGGTGAAATCCACAGGATATAATTACCCGGTCTGCCAGCCTGCTTTATAGCCCGCTCATATATGAGCCTGGCTTCACAAAGTTCTCGGAACGCAGGATGATAAGGACCTGCCAGCTTGTCTTTTTGTAAGGAATCCTGCGCATGGAGACCCATACGTATAACTGGGATTTGACAGCGAAATTCAAACATGTCTAAAAGCCATGCACCTAGCTTTACTGCTTCATCTAATGTTTGAGGCTGATAGACACCTTTACGCCAATAATCCGCCAAAACCGTTCCCTCCACCACAATGGTTGGATAAATACGAACGGTATCCGGTTTTAATTGTGCCAACCTTAATGCTGTTTTACGATCTGTTTGTTCATCTGAACCGTATAATCCTGTCATCATTTGAAGACCTAATTCAAAGCCATTTTCTCGGATTAAGTTCGATGCCTTTTCTACTTGAGAGGCGGTATGTCCACGTGAATTTAATGTTAACACTGCATCGGACATACTTTGTGCCCCTAATTCGATGGCTGTTACACCATAATGCTTTAGAATATCTAAGATTTCGTTATTAATGGCATCAGGGCGAGTTGAAATTCGAATTCCCTTAAACACATTTCCATGAACAAACGGTTCAGCAGCCTGCAATAGTTCCAACATATAACTACGCTCAATCGCTGTGAAGCTGCCTCCAAAAAATGCAATTTCCGCATTATTACAACGCCCACTTAGTTCCTTTTCAGCCGTAAAGCATAATTCCTTTACATATGATTTTGTAGGCTGAGTTTGCGTTCCAGAAATACTTTTTTGGTTACAAAAACTGCATTGATTGGGACAGCCGACATGTGGCACAAAGATAGATAAATTCGCGTGCTTCATTGGCCCATCAATTTTAAGGCTTCTTTAGCAGCTGCTTGTTCCGCACTTTTTTTGCTTGCTCCTCGGCCGCGCCCTATAACATTACTATTTAAATGTACTTCTACTACAAACTTTTTATTATGATCCGGACCGGACTCTTCCACTAAAACATAAGTGAGTTTCTCTTCCGGATTTTTTTGTGTGATTTCTTGAAGCATTGTTTTATAATCATTAAATGCAAATTTATTTTTATTTTCTAACACATCAACAACAAAATATAGAACAAATTTTCTTGCAGGTTCGATGCCTCCATCCAAATAAATTGCAGCAATTAATGCCTCAAACGCGTCGGCCAGAATTGATGAGCGAGTACGCCCTCCCATCATCTCCTCGCCTCGTCCGAGTTTGAGATAGTCTCCAAGATGAATTTCTACGGCAAATTCACACAAGGATTTTTCACATACCATTGCTGCTCTCAGTTTTGTTAATTCTCCTTCTGCCAAATGAAATGTATTAAACAGGTAATCAGATACAATAATTGAAAGAACTGCATCACCTAAAAATTCTTGTCGTTCATTACAAGACAGATTCTTTTTCACTTCATTTGCGTAAGACGAGTGTGTCAAAGCGATATCAAGATATTTTTTATTCTGAAAGGTATAGTCAATTTGTTTTTCAAGTAAATTGACATCTTTTAAATTCTCCATTTCAGTTCTCCTTTGCTTTCAACAGAGCAAGTGAATGTTCAATTTGTTGGATGACTCCACGCTCCGTATATTCCTTGGCTTGTCGAATAGCATTTTTAAATGCTCGTGCATCAGAGCTCCCATGAGCTTTAATAACCGGTTTTCTTATTCCCATTAATGGTGCTCCGCCGTATTCCTTATAATCCATTTTTTCTTTAAAACCATTTACTCCATTTTTGACGCATAAATATCCAAATTTAGATATCGTTCCTTGTGTAAATATTTCTTTTAATTCTCCTGCAAACCATTTACCCAAACCTTCTGTTAGTTTCAAAATAACATTACCAGTAAATCCATCGCAGACTGCTACATCACAAAAACCAAACGGTAGATAGCGCGGCTCTACATTTCCAATAAATTGGATTGGAGCCTGTTGCAGCAAGGCATTTGCATCTTTTTGTAATTCAAGCCCTTTAGAATCCTCTGCGCCAATGTTTACAGTTCCAACGCGTGGATTTTTTACACCAAGAATATTTTCCATATACAAGCTTCCCATAATACCAAATTGTGCTAGCATTTCCGGACGACATTCTTTATTTGCACCGATATCCACCAACATATAACATCCATTTTCACAAGGGATCGCTGTTGCCAAAGCGGCACGTTTAATACCTTTGATACGTTTTACATAGAGTGAAGCACCAACTACTACGGCACCTGTAGATCCTGCACTTACAAAGGCATCCCCCTCACCATTTGCCAGCATTTTAAGTCCAACCGCCATTGTACAGTCATCATAAGATTTTACAATTTCGGTAGGATCTATATCTACAGGAATTACACGATCTATATTCGTAATATCAATATGATCCAGAGAAATATTTTCTGCTTTACAGACCTCATGAATTACTTTTTCACTTCCGCATGCCAGTATATCTACTCCATATTCGGAGACAGCCATAGCACATCCTTTTAAAATCTCCGTTGGGGCTTTATCTCCACCGAATACATCCACTATGATTCTCATGATTCCAGCTCCTCTTCTTGCGTCAAAACTTGTTTAAGATGTGAAATACCGCGCTGCGCAATCGTTAGATATCGCTGTTGCTTATCTTTAATGCGGGTTTCGCTAGGCGGTAACAAACCCATATTGGCTCCCATAGGCTGAAAATCCACACAGTCACTGCTGATATACGCAGACAACACTCCACTCATGCAGTCCATAGGTAAAATGAGATTACGTTTTCCTAGCAGTTGCCTCGCTAAATGTTTACCAGCCAAAATACCAGACATTGCGGATTCCATATATCCTTCTACGCCAGTAATTTGACCAGCAAAGTACATCTTATTGTTGTTTTTTAATTGGAATTGTTGATTAAGCAAATTTGGAGAATTTAAAAACGTATTTCTGTGCATCACACCATATCGTGCAAATTCCGCATTTTCCAATCCTGGAATCATAGAAAACACACGCTTTTGCTCACCAAACTTTAAATTCGTTTGAAAGCCCACCAAATTATATAAGGTTCCGGCTGCATTCTCGCGACGAAGCTGAACCACAGCCCATGGTCGTTTCCCGGTTTTGGGGTCACGGAGGCCAACAGGCTTTAGTGGACCATAACGGATTGTATCTGCACCACGCTTTGCCATTATTTCAATCGGCATACAGCCCTCATAAACATGTTTTTCCGGTCGGTCAAATGCATGAAGTTCTGCAGATTGTGCATGTAGCAATGCATCATAAAATCGTTCATATTCATCACGGCTAAATGGACAATTAATGTAATCACAATCACCACGATCATACCGTGCAGCAAAAAATACTTTTTCCATGTCCAATGAATCAAAGGTAACAATTGGAGCAGCCGCATCGTAAAAGCTAAGCAAACCGCCACAAATTCTTTTTATATCATCTGCCAAAGAATCAGATGTGAGTGGGCCTGTGGCAATTACCGCATATCCATCTGTCGGCAATTGCTTTACTTCTTCATGAATTACCTCAATATTTTTATGAGCAGTAATTCGTTGAGTTACTAAAAGAGAAAATGCATTGCGATCAACCGCAAGTGCACCGCCCGCTGCTACGCTAGTTTGTAATGCGCAATCAACGGTGAGTGAACCTAACATTCTCATTTCTTCCTTTAGCATTCCTGCAGCAGATCCAAGACGTTTTGCTTTTAGTGAGTTTGAACAAACTAATTCAGCAAAATTGGGGCTATGGTGCGCTGGAGAATACTTTTCCGGCTTCATTTCGTAAAGCTGTACTTGTATTCCTTGATTTGCTAGTGCCCATGCTGCCTCACAACCTGCGAGCCCAGCTCCAATTACCTTTACCTTCATTCGTTGTTGTCTTCCTTACTCTTTTTTTCAATAGGACGAGCATAATCACAACTATCTTTTAAGCAGTGAATCATTGCTCCTCTGCCTGATTTTTTATAAAGGGTAGATCCACATTTTGGACATTTTTCTTCCAGCGGTTTGTCCCATGTCATGAAAGAACATTGCGGATTATGTTCACATCCAAAATATGCTTTTCCATGTTTCGATTTTTTAGCTAAAACTTTTCCACCACAAATAGGGCAGATACCACCGGTTTCTTTTACTATTTTTTTGGTATTTCGGCACTCAGGAAAACCTGGACAAGCTAAAAACTTTCCGTATCTACCTATCTTAATTACCATTTTACGTCCGCACAATTCACATACAATATCTGTTTCTTCATCCGGTACTTTCATTCTTGTACCTTCCATATTTTTTTCGGCCTGTTCTAACGTTTCCATAAAAGGTCCGTAAAAATCATTGAGCATTTTTACATAATCTGCTTTACCTTCTTCTACCGCATCAAGATTTTTTTCCATCTGAGCAGTAAAATCTACATTAACAATATTGGAAAATTGTTGTTCCATTAATTGAGTAGTTACTTCACCAAGAGCAGTCGGCTTTAAAGCTTTGCCCTCTCTTTCCACATATCCTCGCGCAAGAATCGTTGTAATAGTCGGCGCATACGTACTTGGACGGCCTATACCATTTTCTTCCAACGTTTTAATTAAGGATGCTTCTGTGAACCTCGCTGGAGGTTGTGTAAAATGTTGATTTGGAGTTAATTCTTGCAGCTTGAGTTCATCACCTGATTCAAGTGGTGGCAAAGCAGCCGATTTCTCGTCTCCAGTTTCTTTGGATTCTTCATATAAAACTGTAAATCCGTCAAATTTTACTGTAAACCCGGATGCTTTAAACAGACAATTTGCAGCCTGGATATCAATTGCAACTGTATTCAACAAAGCATTAGCCATTTGACTGGCAATAAAGCGTTCCCAAATTAATTTGTACAGCTTATATTGTTCTATCGATAAGCTTTTTTTAATTCTATTTGGCGTAAGTGACGGGTCTGATGGACGAATTGCTTCGTGAGCATCCTGAGCATTTTTTTTACTTTTGAATACTCGACGAGTGCTCGGAATATATTCTTTACCATATTTATCTAAAATATAGGTTTTCGCCATCTCTGCAGCTTCATTCGATATTCTTAAAGAGTCTGTACGCATATACGTGATAAGACCCGTAGCTCCCAATCCCTCAATTTCAATACCTTCATATAGTTCCTGAGCTACTTTCATGGTACGCCGTGATTGATAGCCAAGACGACGTGATGCTTCCTGTTGTAAAGTTGACGTAATAAATGGTGGAGCAGGAGATTTTCTGCGTGTTCCTTTTTTTACGTTGCTTACAACATATTGTGCTCCTTCAAGAGATTTTACAATTTCCTGCGCTTTTTGTTCATTAGAAATATCTGTTTGTTCTAATTTTTTATTGTCTACCGCATATAATTTTGCTGAAATTAATTTTTTGGTATCAACTTTTGCATTTAATTTTGCATCAATGCTCCAATATTCTTGCTGAACAAATTTTCGAATTTCTTCTTCTCGATCCATAATGATTCGTACAGCAACCGATTGTACTCGCCCTGCCGATAACCCTTTGCGTATTTTACGCCATAGAAAAGGACTGATTTTATAACCAACTATGCGATCAAGGATACGGCGTGCCTGCTGTGCATTTACCAACTTTGTGTCAATTG
>JAQVXN010000284.1 GCA_028709135.1 Bacteroidaceae bacterium
TTGCTTTTGAAACGTGTTATCCAATGTGTATGGGTAGCCACATACATTTTTTGACACGTACTCCGAGTCCTCGAATTATTGCTGAAACGTTTGTGAAATACGCTCCTGTATTAATTATTTCTGTTCCGTTGATTTTGGAAAAGATTGTTAAGAAAAAAATATATCCAGTTCTCAATTCGAAACGTTTCCTCTTGTTGTCGCGAATCCCTTTTGTGCGTGAACGTATATACAAGATGATTGCGTCGCGGATGTCAAAATCTTTGGGAAACAATTTTTATGAAGTTATTATTGGCGGAGCTGCGTTGAATAAAGAAGTCGAAAAAGTTTTGAGACTTGGACATTTTCGTTATACAGTAGGTTATGGAATGACGGAGTGTGGTCCGTTGATTTCTTATGAGGACTGGAATAAATTTCCTGCGGGCAGTGTTGGACGTGCTATCAATGGAATGGAGATAAAAATTGATTCTCCTGATGAAAGGAATGTAGTCGGCGAAATTTTGGTGCGTGGAGAAAATGTGATGTTGGGATATTTTAATAATCAAGCTGCTACAAATGCTGTTATGAGTGCCGATGGTTGGTTACGTACTGGTGATTTGGGAACTCTTGATGAGAATGGTTATCTCTATATTCGTGGTCGTAGTAAAAATATGCTTCTTGGACCGAATGGGCAGAACATTTACCCAGAGGAGATAGAAGATTTGCTAAATAACAAGGCCTATGTAAGTGAATCATTAATTGTGACGCGCCAAGATAAGTTGGTCGCATTAATTCATCCCGATTTGGAGCGTATGGATGTTGATGGAATTTCTTCTGAGCAGCTTCAAAACATTTTACAAACAAGCATTGACGAACTTAATAAGGAAATACCGAGCTATAGTCAGATAGGTAGTTTTCAGATTTATCAAGACGAATTTGAGAAGACGCCGAAACGTAGTATTAAACGTTTTATGTATCAATAAACTATTCACTTGCGTATTATTTGATTGTCCGGTAAAAACGACTTTCAAATGGAACTCAGAAAAGTGTTTCTTTTCTAAGAAAGTAGCTTACTAAAGGAACACAGCCTTTATTATATTTTAAATCACTTATATTTACACACAGCAGTTTGCTAAATTGTATGTAGAAATTGTCATGATAACTTTTTTACAGGACCTCATTAGTTTCTTATAATGAAAACGCGCTGTGTCATAAAAGAACCGGACTGTGGCACTGAAAACAAAGGGGATGCATCTAAATTGATACATCCCCTTTCTGTTTATCCGAAAGATTAGTCTTTATTCAGACCAATCTTCTTTTGATTTGCGAACATAAGTGGCATAGCGTTTTTGGGCTGCTTGCTGAGCTGCATTGTAAAGTTCTTGAGCTTCTTCAGGATAAGCTTTTTTCAGGGACAAGTAACGAACTTCACCTGACAGGAAGTCTTGGAATTTATCCCACTGCGGTTCTTTGGAATCGAGAGAGAAAGGATTCTTTCCTTGTGCTTCCAGTTCCGGATTGAAACGCCATAAGTGCCAATAGCCACATTCAACAGCACGTTTTTGTTCTTGCTGTGATTTTCCCATACCTGCTTTCAGACCATGGTTAATACAGGGAGAGTAAGCAATGATAAGAGATGGCCCGTGATAAGCTTCTGCTTCGCGAATGGCTTTAAGACACTGGTTGTTATCAGCTCCCATTGCAATTTGAGCAACATATACGTAACCGTATGTGGTTTGCATAAGTCCGAGATCTTTTTTCGTCATACGTTTGCCACTGGCTGCGAATTGTGCAATGGCTCCCAGAGGAGTTGCTTTTGATGCCTGTCCTCCGGTATTTGAATAGACTTCAGTATCAAGAACCAATATGTTAACGTCTTCGCCGGTAGAAAGTACGTGATCAAGACCGCCGTAACCAATATCATAGGATGCGCCGTCACCACCAATAATCCATTGGCTGCGTTTGGTGAAATACTGCGAAAGTTCGCTGAGTTGGGTGCAAGCAGGGCAGCCGTGAGCCTTTCCTTCTTCAATGAGAGGGCGTAACTTGTTGCCTGATTCGCGACTAATATTTACATCTTCACGACCGTCAATCCATTCTTTTGCAGCTTCTTTGAACGCTGCAGGTGTGTGGTCGTCTTCTAATTGTCCTTGCAGGATGGTTTGGATGCGGTTGCGCATTTTCTTGTTAGCGAGTTCCATGCCCAAGCCAAATTCACAGAAATCTTCGAACAAAGAATTATTCCACGCAGGACCTTGTCCATTTTCGTTCTTGCAATATGGTGTGGAAGGAATTGAAGCAGAGTAAATGGAGGAGCATCCTGTTGCATTTGAAACAATTTCACGGTCTCCAAAGAGTTGGGAGATAAGTTTAACGTATGGTGTTTCGCCACAACCGGAGCAAGCTCCTGAAAATTCAAACAAAGGAGTCGCAAATTGAGAAGCGCGAACATTTGAAGCTGGATCGATAAGGTTTTGTTTGGTTTTTACATTATTAATAAGGTATTCCCAATTTTTATCTTCATCTAGCTGAGTAGAAAGAGGAGTCATGGAGAGGGCCTTTTCACCTTTCAAGCCTGTACATACGTCAACGCAGTTTGAGCAGCCCATACAGTCTAGAACATCTACTTGAATACGGAAATGCATCCCTTTCATAGCAGCTGGAGCTTTCATTTCTTGAGTGGCGCCTTTAAATCCTGCAAATTCTTTCTCGTCCATAACGAACGGCCGAATCACAGCGTGAGGACAAACGTAGGCGCATTTGTTACATTGAATACATTTTTCAGAATCCCATACAGGAACAAAAGCGGATACACCTCGTTTCTCATATTTTGAAGTACCGACTTCCCAAGATCCGTCAGCAGTAGTTTCATACGCTGAAACTGGAAGCAGATCACCATTTTGCGCATTAATTGGGCGAACAATGTCGCTGATGAATTTGCTTTCGTTGCGTACAATCTTTTCGTCGTCAGGCAGGCTGACCCAATCTTGTTTTACTTTGAGTTCTTTGAATTCTCCTCCACGATCTACAGCCGCATAGTTCTTATCGACAACGTCTTGTCCTTTACGCCCATAAGATTTTACAATGAATTTCTTCATCTGGTCAATGGCCAAATCAATAGGAATAACTTCGGTAATGCGGAAGAAAGCAGATTGCAGAATGGTGTTGGTGCGGTTACCAAGACCGATTTCTTGAGCAATCTTAGTGGCATTAATATAGTATACCTTAATATTATTCTCTGCAAAATAGCGTTTTACATTGTTCGGCAGATTTTTATCCAGTTCTTCTTCGTTCCAGATGGTGTTCAGCAGGAAAGTCCCGTTTTTCTGTAGACCGCGTGTTACATCGTACATGCGCAGGTAAGCCTGAACATGGCAAGCCACGAAGTTCGGAGTTTTAATTTGGTATGTCGAACGAATGGGATGATCTCCAAAACGCAGGTGAGAGCAGGTAAAGCCTCCTGACTTTTTGGAGTCGTAAGAGAAATATGCCTGGCAATATTTGTTGGTGTTGTCACCAATAATTTTAACTGAGTTTTTGTTTGCGCCCACAGTACCGTCAGCTCCCAAGCCATAGAACTTAGCTTCATAAATGCCTTTC
>JAQVXN010000285.1 GCA_028709135.1 Bacteroidaceae bacterium
TGCCATCAATGCAATGGCAAACAAACTTGTACCGACCGTAAGTGGCCAAAGACTATTGCTTCGCCCCCAGTTGATAAGTTTGTCAAGCGACGCGACTACAACATTTGTGCCGTGTGCATTGAGTTCGTCAATCATTTTCTCCAAACTCTCATTGTCCTTAAAATCCTCATAGGGAATGGACTTGATCTTTGGTTTCCTGATTAATGCCATTTAAGTGCTCCTTTCCTCCAGGCGTAAGCAAGGCCTAGAACTAAAATGAATAGGAAGAACACTACGGCCAGCAGACCTTGCGGGCCTAGGCTCCGAGCCACAACGGCCCAGGGAAACAAAAACATTGTTTCCACGTCGAACATCAGGAACAGGATGGCAAACAAGTAGTAGCCCAGATGATAGTGACTCCATTGGTCACCTCGTGCCGGAATACCGCATTCATATGGCTCCTCCTTCTGTTTGTTGAAAGAACGTGGTGCAAGCAGCTTTGCTAATACCATCACGATTGCAACAAACAATACGGCCGTCAGTACAACGGTTACTAAAAGCGTAAAGTTCATAAATTCAAGAATATTATATAATGTATTGAATCAAACGGTTTGAGTCTTCAGCTCGAGTATTCCTTATCAGGATTTCTAACGTCAGACTTTTTGCGCGTGCAAATTTATAAAATTCTTCCCGTATAGGAGCTCTATTTAACTGTTTTTGTGCACAAAGATATCTGAAACATGCCATTTTTACACTCATCATTATGGGACATGTCCTTACTTATTTTGTTTGTGTTGTCAAAATCAGCGATTTTTTTGAG
Organism: Bacteroidaceae bacterium; assembly: GCA_028709135.1. GTDB lineage: Bacteria > Bacteroidota > Bacteroidia > Bacteroidales > Bacteroidaceae > UBA6382. The sequence goes on from JAQVXN010000285.1 coordinate 800, forward strand.
ACTAAAGTTCAATTTTTAGAGATGGCATATTTTTGTGGTGATGAAATGTCATACGTTTGTATACTATCTACCGACGTAAGCCAATGGACGATGCTTTTTGGGAAAACATTTTAATAATGGTAGTATTAGATATTTATTCAAAAACTAATTATTTGATTGTAAGCAGGAATACCAGATAATGCAAAAATAATGAATGTGATTTGGCTATATTTAGCTGAAATATAAAGATAAAGAAAAGCGTTTTATGCGATATTTCGTCATTTAGATGAGGCTATTTTGTAGATTAGTAGATTAAAAAGATGATTATTTGTGTAATAATTAATTTGAACACAGGAGAATGATAAAGATTTAGATATAATAATTAGTATTAAAAATTCTTCTAGCAGGGAAATAATATGTACTTTTGGCGCGCTTTTAGGAGAAATAGCTTAATAATAATATGAAAAAGACTTTTGTGAAAGATTTGTGTCAAAACTTATGGCGTTTATTGTTGGTAGGGCTTATTGTGATGTGGAGTACTACTGCTTGTGTTGATAAAATTGACGAATCCAGTATGTACACGTTTACAAAGGATATGGTGTCAACGTACCTTTCTAAACATGATAGTCTAAGTTACTTTTGGGATATGGTACAAAAGACAAAACTGAGTTCAAAGAGTCCATCTACATTGGATAAATTGCTTTCTATGCGAGGAAATTATACTTGTTTTATTCCAACAAATGAAGCCGTGCAGTATTATGTAGATTCTGCGATGAACAAACATGTTGAAGATATGAATCAGGTGCCAGATTCTATACGGGATGATATTGTGAAGAATTGTATTATTGATAATGGAGATGAAAAAGCATATGAGACTACTGCATTCCAAATTGGTTCATTAGAAAGAGAAACTATGAATGCTCGTTATTTGACAATTTCATTTGATACCATTGTAGGTGGACATTCTGCAATTTTTATTAATACATTTTCTCGTATCATTGTGCCAGACGTAAAGGTTGCAAATGGAGAAATACATATTGTAAATCGCGTAATAGCTCCTTATAATAATACGTTGCCGGATTTAATGGCCTCCCAGGACAATTTGCGTATTTTCTCATATTTGCTTAAAGCTACAGGTTGGAGTGAAAAAATGAAGAAATATCGAGATGTTGATTATGAAAATAGGTATTATCCTGCTTCTATTACTAAAAAAGGTTGGGTCGGTTATGTTCCGAGACATCATAATTATGGTTATACTTGTTTTGTTGAACCGGATTCTTTGTTAGAATCGGAATGGGGCATTTCGCTTAAGATTCAAGGAAGTGGCGTTACAAACTGGGAAGAGGTTCTGGATAAAATAAAGGCTATTTGTAAACAGCATTATCCTAACGCAACGAGCGAAGATCTTACGAGTGAAGATAATGCTGTTAATCAGTTTGTTTCATATCATTTATTGGATGAAGCTGTGCCTTATGATAAAATAGTGCTTCATTATAACGAAGTGGGTTATGCCTATACCAATCCTTTTCAATTAGGTATCGACAAAATGCAATATTTTGCTACGATGGGCAAGCAGCGTCGTATTATGAAGATAACGGAAGGTAGCCAAACTAATGGTAAACGCATTAACCGTTATGTGAGCAAATACGATGATTCCAATTATCGTGAAGTGACAGTACCTATAGCCGGAAGTTATATTTATTCGGATAATGGTAAACATGATATATCTGCATTAAATGGTTATTACTATCCTGTAAACGAGGTTCTTTGGTATTCTGATGATGTTGTAAATAAAGTTCTTAATGAGCGTATGCGGTGGGATATTCTTTCGATGCAGCCAGAACTGATGACAAACGGTTTGCGTTTAGTGCATCAAAATATGTTTTATTATATTCCGCCTGGCTATTGTCAGAATGAAGGTTATTCTGATCAAACTGATAATTTCCAAGTAGAACCTTGGGCTGTTGAAGGTGATTTGGCTTATGAAGGTGATGAACCTCTTTATATTGGACAGTACGATATTACATTTAAGTTGCCTCCTGTACCTTTTAGTGGAACCTATGAAATCCGTATTATGTATTGTACCGGAACGGATCACGGTATGTGTCAACCTTATATTGGAACGAATCCAGCAAATCTGAATCCTATAGGGCTTCCTATTGATATGCGTATTCGTGCTGCATCAAATAAGGCTGTAGGCTGGACTGAAGATGGTTCGGATCATGATGTTAACCGAGAGAATGACAAAACCCTTTATATACATGGCTATATGAAATGTCCTGCCTGCTATGGCTATCCAAGTAAGAGCGGCTCACAATCCGGTCGAGAGGGCGAAGGTGGAATTAAATTACGCCAAATTGTGTATCGTGGATATCAGGATCACACTAAAGTTTATTATATGCGTTTTAAGTCTGTGCTTGATGATACTTCTGCACAATTCGATTTTGATACATTTGAGATGGTGCCGAAAAACATTTATGCAGGTGCAGATCAAGAAGATATTTGGTAATAAGTTTGATAAATAAAATGTTACAAGCGGGAACAAGGACAAATTCATTTTTTCTTTGTTCCCGTATTCTTATACCGCAAAAAATGAATTGCTTAAAAATGAATTAATGCATTTTTTTAACTATCATTATGAACGATTTTGATAAATGTTTGTGTAGCTTTGCAAGCAATTTATGAAAGACTACTAATTTATACAGGAATGAAATTAAAAGAGATGATTCAAAAACGGCTTCGCCTAAGCCTTCCTGGCATATTTATGGCGTTGTTTGTATTTGGTGGAATATC
>JAQVXN010000286.1 GCA_028709135.1 Bacteroidaceae bacterium
GGTTATTGGACTAATGAAGGTAAAGTAGATATTTTTCAGGCATTTAAAAGTGCTGAAACAGATTATGTATCAATCATGAAACGTTGTGATAAATTCAATCGCAGTCTTTTAGCTGATACTGAAAAAGTCGGTGGAAAAAAATATGCTGAATTGTGTGCTTTGGTCTATCGTCATTCTATTGCAGCTCACAAATTGGTAAAAGACGAAAACGGGACACTTCTGTTTTTATCGAAAGAAAATAACAGTAATGGTTCAATTGGAACAGTTGATATTACCTATCCTTCTTCTCCATTGTACTTGATTTATAATCCCGAACTAGTAAAAGGCATGATGAATCATATTTTTTACTACAGTGAGAGTGGCAAATGGACAAAACCCTTTGCGGCTCATGATGTGGGTACTTATCCTATAGCTAACGGTCAGACATATGGTGGCGATATGCCAATTGAGGAATCCGGAAATATCATAATTTTAACTGCAGCTCTTGCCAAATTAGAAGGTAATACTGATTATGCTGCTAAACATTGGGATGTGTTGACTGTATGGACAGATTATCTTGTTAAAGAAGGTTTAGATCCCGATAATCAGTTATGTACAGATGATTTTGCCGGGCATTTTGCACATAATGCTAATCTTTCAATTAAGGCAATCATGGGTATTGCTTCTTATGGAATGTTGGCTGACATGCAAGGGAAAAAAGATATAGCTCAAAAGTATATGGATATTGCAAAAAAAATGGCTGTAGAATGGGAATCAATGGCAAATGATGGAGATCATTATAAACTCACATTTGATAAAGCCGGAACTTGGAGTCAAAAATATAATTTAATTTGGGATAAAATGTTAGGATTTAATATCTTTGATCCTGAGATTGCCAAAAAAGAGATGGCTTATTATTTGACAAAACAAAATGAATACGGTTTGCCGTTGGATAATAGAGCTACTTACACTAAATCGGATTGGATTATATGGACTGCTTCGTTAACAGGTGACATGAATGATTTTAATGCATTGGTTGATAATGTATATAAATATGCAAATGAAACAAAATCTCGTGTACCTATTAGTGATTGGCATGATACGAAAACTGCAGAAAGAATGAATTTCAAAGCTCGTTCTGTTGTTGGCGGATATTATATGAAGCTGTTAGAACAAAAGCTTATGAAAGAAAACACGAAATAATATGAATAGAATTATTTTGTCCTTAATACTTTTTTTTGGGCTGTTTTCATTAAGCGCACAGAATAACGTCAAGGTAACATTGGTGGATAGACCTGCAATGCAGGCTATCCAGTCCAATTATTCACAAAACCGTGCACCGTTATTGCCTCAATATTTTATGAAACTACCCGTGGGAGATGTGAAGCCAAAAGGTTGGGTCTATCGTTTTTTGGAATTACAGAAAAACGGTTTAAACGGTCATTTGGGAGAAATCAGTGCCTGGCTTGACAAAGAAAATAATGCCTGGTTAGGAACAGGTACAGATTATGGTTGGGAAGAAGTACCCTATTGGTTGAAAGGGTATGGTAATATGGCATATATCCTAGATGACAAGAAAATGATTGATGAAACTAAATCGTGGCTCGAAGCAGTTTTCAAAAGTCAACGTGAGGATGGTTATTTTGGTCCCTATATTGAAAAAAATGGCAAACCTGATTTATGGGGTAACATGATTATGATTTGGTGTCTTCAATCGTACTACGAATATTCGAAGGATAAACGAGTGATTGAATTGATGACTAATTATTTCAAGTGGCAGTTGAATTTACCAGATGATAAATTTCTTGAAGATTATTGGGAGAATAGTCGTGGAGGTGATAATCTGTTGAGTGTTTATTGGCTTTACAATATTACTGGTGATAAGTTTTTATTAGAATTAGCTGAAAAAACTCATAAAAACACAGCTAATTGGCGTCAGCGTTCCACACTCCCTAATTGGCACAATGTAAATATCGCACAAAGTTTTCGTGAACCTGCAACATATTACATGTATTCGAAAGACTCAACTGATTTGATTGCAACATATAATGTTCATCATTTAATAAGAAACATATACGGTCAGGTACCCGGTGGAATGTTTGGAGCGGATGAAAATGCACGAATGGGATATATTGATCCGCGTCAAGGTACTGAAACATGTGGTTTTGTAGAACAGATGGCATCAGATGAATTATTGTTATTGATGACAGGTGATCCTTTTTGGGCAGAACATTGTGAGGAGGTTGCTTTTAATTCATATCCAGCAGCTGTAATGCCAGACTTTAAGTCGCTTCGATATATTACTTCGCCAAATCACACTAACAGTGATTCAAAAAACCATCATCCAGGTATTGATAACCGAGGACCGTTTTTAGCTATGAATCCTTTTAGCAGTCGTTGTTGTCAACATAACCATGGTCAGGGATGGCCCTATTTTATTGAACATTTAATCATGGCTACATCCGATAACGGTATTGCTGCAACTATTTATAGTGCATGTGAAGCAACTGTTAAAGTAGCAAATGGCAAAACGGTTGAAATTATTGAAGAAACGAATTATCCTTTTGAAGAATCCATTCGTTTTAAATTAAGAACCTCAGGCAAAGTAACATTTCCCCTTTATCTAAGAGTACCATCGTGGACAAACAATGCCACACTCTCTGTTAATGGTAAAGCTATTGATAAAAAGTTGGAAAAAGGTAAATATGTTTGCATAGAACGAGAATGGAAAAATGGTGATGTTATTGTATTTAATGTACCGATGGAGTTGTCTCAATCCTTATGGCATGTTAATCAGGATAGCAGAAGTATCAATTATGGACCACTTACTTTTTCTCTCAAGATAAAAGAGAATTATGTAAAGGTAGGTAGTGTTGAAACAGCAATTGGAGATTCAAAATGGCAAAAAAATGCTGATGCAAGTAAATGGCCAAGTTACGAGATATATCCAGGAAGTGACTGGAACTATGCTTTAGTGATAGATGATTCTACTCCTTTAGAAGAAAATTTTGAAGTCATTAAAAAAGAATGGCCAACTGATAATTTTCCATTTACTGTAGGTGGTGCTCCTATTGAGATTAAAGCTAAAGGTAAAAAGATTTCTCAATGGAAAATTGATCAATATGGACTTACCGGTGAGCTTCCTATAAAGGAGAACAGAACTTTTGAAAAAACAGAAGAAATAACATTAATTCCAATGGGAGCAGCAAGATTAAGAATATCTGCTTTTCCTATTTATAACAAATAAACTTTAATATTTTTCATTTTTATGGATAGGCAGAAAACAGTATTAATTTTTCTTTTATTTTTTGTTTTAATGGTTAATAACAATGCTGTTTTGGCCTATCCTAATTTTTCGTTTAAACATTATAATATAAATAACGGGTTATCTCAAAATACCATACGGTCTATATTTCAAGATAATCAAGGTTTTATGTGGTTTGGCACCAAAGACGGATTAAATAGATTTGATGGTTCCACGTTTAAAGTCTTCAAATTTTCGCCCAACGATAATTTGAACGATAATGTTTTTCATCGCATTTTACAGGACAAGAACAATAACATTTGGGTATCAACTGAAGAAGGCGTT
>JAQVXN010000287.1 GCA_028709135.1 Bacteroidaceae bacterium
ATCCTTAATTTGAGCTGAAGAGAATCCAAAAGGTGAAAGCAATTCATAAAGTGCCCATTCGGGAGACGGCTCCTGAAGTATTGCTGCTACATCAATAGTCAGGAGAATGTCTTTACTTGTGGGTTTCAGTACACGTTTTTTTGTTTCAGAGAGAACGTCTTGGCATACTTTTTCTATGGAGAGCAACCGCATTGATGTTTGTTCTATGGTAGCGTCAACGGAGGGATTTATTTGCCTCATTAGCGGTAAAAGTTGAAGCCTAATTTTGTTTCTCGTAAATTGTGTCTCTAAGTTACTACTGTCAGTGACATACGCCTGCGCTAAAGTTTTTAAGTATTCTAAGATATCTTTCCTACTTACTTCCAAAAGAGGACGTACAACGAAACCGTTACGAAAATGCATGCCGGTAAGTCCGTGCAGTCCGCTACCGCGCATCAGATTGAGTAAAAATGTTTCCACGTTATCGTCACGATGGTGAGCAACAACTATCGCGGAGAGATTTAAGTGTTTTCTGATTTCTTCAAAATAGGCATATCGAAGGTCGCGCGCAGCCATTTCGATACTGATTTTATGAGTGGTTGCATAAGCTCTTGTATCAAAATTCGTAACAAAAAGAGGTACTTCGAGTTCGGAACAAAGTGTACGTACAAACTCTTCATCACGATCAGATTCCGCATCACGTAAATGAAAATTGCAGTGGGCCGCCTGACAATGGTAGCCGAGTTCTAATAGTACCCGAAGCAAAGCCACGGAGTCAGAACCTCCACTCAAGGCTACTAACAGGTTGTCCTGCTTGGTAAACAGCTGATGTTCCCTAATTGTTTTGAGAATTTGTTTCCTGAATTTTTCCATTCCTGCAAAGTTAGTGCAAATTGCGAAAAGTGTAACAGGAATTTGCTGGAGTTTTTTGCTTCTGCGGCAAACAGGCGTTATAGCATATAAAATGCCAGATTTAAAACAAAGTACAAAAATATCGGATCACTTTTTGATAGAATTCCAATCCCCTGATTTAGTTCTGAACAAAGTCTTAATTTGTTGGCAGACTAATAGAAGAAAATAAAAGTCTGGTCAAAATCCTATAAAGTTACACACCCCTTATCCCCATTCTCATCTAATGAGCATTAAACGGAGTTAACCTGCTCGCACCCTAAAGTCTTATACACATCAACAAAATAGAATAATAGTTACTTGCTTTAGCCTAAGACCCTTACATTTCCAAAATTGAATTATTGAGGATCTGAAATTGCACCATATTTTTTGTGTTAATACTTTTAAATCAATTTATTTTTGTATGTTTGCTTCTCAAATAGTTCCCGAGATATGATAGCGACAATTCTTGAACTATTCACGATGAAAATATAGGAGTAAGGTACTTAGTATAGCTTTTTGCTAGGAGAAAATAAATTATGAGTATATTATGATAAATGAGGATGCATTGCTGCGATCTCTAACATACCACGTTTAGCAAAAGAAACACGAAAAATAGGCCTATCTACCTATAATAAGAAGCTAACGGTTTGATTGACATTGTTATGAGAGAAGGAAATAAGATAAAATATTTTGAAAATCGAGAAGATTGGCGAAAATGGTTGACAGACAATTTCGATAAGGTCAATGAAATTTGGTTTGTGTTTCCTCAAAAAACGTCCGGCAAAAAAAGCATTTTATACAATGATGCGGTTGAAGAAGCTCTTTGTTTTGATTGGATTGACAGCACAATTAAACCACTCGACAAGGAACTTAGAATTCAGCGATTCACTCCTCGGCATTCCCAAAGCACTTACTCTCAAGCCAACAAGGAAAGGCTTCGGTGGCTCCTCGAGAACAAAATGATACACCCGAAATTTGAAGATAAAATACGAGATCTATTGTCGGAACCTTTTATTTTTCCAAATGATATAATTGATAAATTGAGGGAAGATAAAACGGTGTGGAAGAACTACCAGCATTTTTCTGAATCATATAAACGTATTCGAATTGCATATATTGAAGCTGCAAGGAAACGTCCAGAAGAATATGCAAAGCGGTTAAATCATTTTATCGTCAAAACAAAAGAGAATAAAAAGATAACCGGATTTGGTGGCATTGAAAAGTATTATTGAAGGTGAATATGGCTCTGTCCGTAAAGTTGGGGATTTAACAAATTGTAGTTATTAAGAATCGGCCATTTAATGCTTCCGCCGGAGTTCATTACTTATTTCAAGATAACTAAAGTAGAATCCAGGTCAGAAGACTATGGATTTGTTTAGCATGAAATATTTTGGTAACAACAGATTCTACTGGATTCTGCATGAATCTGACAGAGTGAATTTTAAATGTTTCAATTTAGACAGCATTTTATAGGTCAAAACTTTAACCAGACAGAAATAGTTTACCTCCCTAGGATCTTTGAGACACTTGATATATTTCATTATTTGGCTGAAATTCTATCACGATATTGTGCTCTAAATGAAAGGTTACCTCTTATTCTATGTGACGCGGTGCGTTTCTTTTGTGACGCGACGCGTTTCTTTCATGACGCACTGCGTTTCTTTTGTGACGCACTGCGTCACCAACTTTGCTTGAGCATCTAAAAAATTCCAGAACACGATCGAAACAATTCTTTGAAAGCAACGAGTTTATTTTACAGCCTAAGAACTAAATAGAAAGAATTTTTTAATTCTCAATTTTACGGATTGAGCGGATTTTAGACAGTAAACAGAAATATCTAAACAAAAAGAAAGCTCTCAATTGGTTAGGCCACTCTCGGTATCATTCCGAGTCCCCTGCCAATGAAGAACTTTCTCTTGCTGCAAAGGTAGTGCATGAATTTGAAAATCCGACATTAGGAGAGAGGAAAAATTATATTCCACATTGAAAACCTTTCATCAAAGTTAAATCTGGATGTACATATTGTTAGAAGTAAAGATGTACCAAAAGATAAGGAAGGAAATCTACGCAAAGGCATTAAAGGGTGGTATGATACAAAAGCGGACTATATCAAAGCAAGTTACAAATTTTGAGACTTCAGAAAAACGTTTGATGAGAGCCAACAGACCTCGATTGAAAATAACGGTACGGTTATGGATGGACTTGCAAACAAGGAAGTAAAAGTTGTCAACATACCTCGTCATATATATACCGGAACTGTTGTGGAAGCAGAGAAAAAAGCCATTGATGAAGCTAAAAGTATACAGGTGGGGAAGGCAATGAACCAAAGATACTACACTATGATAATTATGGTAGTCAGTTTAACCATACAATTAGTGGAAAAAGTATCAATAAATCTATGAGTCAAGAGGCTTGCAGAAAGAGTAAAAATCAAGGAGTACAGATTGCTGTCCTTAATGATCTTGATGAAATTATCGGTAGCAGCATAGAAGCAGAAGAGCATCCGGATTACCTAAAAGGTGAGGACGAAATCAGAAAAGTAGAAAATGGAAACAATCCGGATTGTTTAAGGCTCACCCGATAAACCATGTGTTTAAGCATATAGCTTGCATAGTCTAAAAAGGAAGAACTTAATATCAATTACCCCTCTGAGCTGTGCTCTAAAAGCTTTAATTTTTGCATTGAAAGATTCAGCG
>JAQVXN010000288.1 GCA_028709135.1 Bacteroidaceae bacterium
TGCATTCAGAGCATAACCTTCAATAGGATATTTGTTTGCAAAACCCTTTGTTCCCGTTAATTGATATAAACGATTATACGGTTGCGGATCCATTACGTCATGTTGAATCTCTATGACCTTACCATTCTCAGTACGAATCAACGTCGTAGTGTGTTCTCCGTTACGAAAATCACTGGGAGAAATCTCCTTGCCATAAATATCCTTATACTTCTCCGGACCTGTTACAGCTTTTGTGTCCATGGCAATCAAAGTTTTCATGCGATCTCCGCGATGGATATTCAGCAATTGAGCTACAGGACCAAGACCGTGAGTAGGATAAATGTCACCGCGATGTTTTTGATTATAATCCAGACGCCATTTGTGCCAATAACCTGCCCAATAGTCTGACAAATTATGTATATAGGCTCCTTCTACATGAAGAATTTCGCCAAACACATTATGCTGAGCCATACTTAGAGTATTCAATTCAAAATCGTCATAGCAGCAATTTTCAAGCAGCATGCAATGCAGTTGCTTTTGCTCTGACAGATTGATCAAATCCCAGCAATCCTGCAAATTCATGGCAGAAGGCACTTCAATAACCACATTTTTGCCGTTCTCCAAAGCACATTTGCCTACGGGAACATGATGCAGCCAATCCGTAGCTACATAAACAAGGTTAATGTCCGTACGTTTGCACAAGTCCTTGTAGCCATCTTCTCCATAATAAATAGCTGCTTCAGGCAATCCTGCTTTGGTCAGCGTTTTCTGCTGTGCTTCAGCACGATCTTTTTCATAATCACACAATGCCACGACGCGCACGCCGTTGATATGAGTCCACCGTTCTACGGCAGCAGAGCCACGCGAGCCCAAACCGACAAAAGCCACACGTACAACGGGCATAGCCGGGGTTGCAAGATTAAACACATCTTTTTGTCCTGCAGGCCGTTCAGGAGTATCTACTACAATAGTCCCTTTATTCCAGTGCCACGTAGTATTTGCATTCACACCCTGTACAAAAAACGAAGCCATCACAAAATTGATAACAATTGATAAAACAGATATTCTTTTCATTATTATTATAACTAGGTTAAAAACAATTTGTTTGTGCACAAAAATAACGATTTATTATCACATAAAATACACGTGACTAAAGAAAAAAAATATTATTCAAATTTTCCTTCTTAGAATGACCTCAAACAAAACGTTGGTTCATTAATTTGCCTGCGTACAAAAATTTATTCTTTTTGTCTCAAACATTTATTATAATATTAGCAAAATATGAATTATGTGCATTTAGTCTGTACATAACGTTCCATACAACAACACTTATATAGGCTCAGTCCGTAAAGTTGGGGATTTAACAAAACGCAGTTATTAGAAATCGCCCATTTAATGCTTCCTTCGGAGTTTATGACTTATTTCAAGATAACTAACATAGAATCCAGCTCAGAAAAAGTATGGATTCGTTTAGCATTAAAAATTTAAGTAACAAGAAATGCTACTGGACTCCGTATCAATCTGACAGCGGCGAATTTTAAATACTTTGATTACATGCTCTGTTTTTAAAACAGTATATTATAAATCTGGACTTTAACCAGGCAGAAACATTTTAGCTCGCAGGGGCTTTGATACACTTGATACATTTCATTATTTGGCTGAAATTCTATCTGGATATCGTGTTCTAAATGAAAGGTTACCTCTTATTCTATGTGACGCGGTGCGTTTCTTTGGTGACGCGACGCGTTTTTTTCATGACGCACTGCGTTTCTTTTGTGACGCACTGCGTCACCAACTTTAATTCAGCAAGTAAAAATTGGGGAAACACCATCAAATCAATTCTTTGAAAGCAACGAGTTTATTTTATGTCCTGAGCACTGAATCGGAACAATTTGTTAAATCCACAACTTTACTGACTGTCCCCTTATATATTTCAGAACCAATTTCATGTCTCAATTCTGATATCGAATTTTACTTTTTTGTGGTAACAGATTTTAAAAATCAGAATCTTTCTCAGCCAACGAGATAAATACTCAAAACAAAAAGAACAACCATAAAATGATATAGTTGTTCCTCTCTATTCTAGTCACAAATTTCTTCAGTCATTCATTTCTAAAGAAATATGCATACTGCTCCGATTTAAGCAGGAACAGCCAATGTTGGAATTTTTCTTCCTGTCAAATGCTGAATATCATTTAATAATCCATATTCTTCTTTAGAACAAAAAGAAAAAGCTATTCCTGTATTTCCAGCACGTCCAGTGCGTCCTATACGGTGTACATAAGTTTCTGCCACTTCTGGAATGTCATAATTTATAACCACGCCCAAATTTGCAATATCTATACCTCGTGCGGCAATGTCCGTTGCCACAATAATATGGATACGTCCTGTCTTCATGTCCTTTAATGCTGTCTGTCGTGCATTCTGCGATTTATTACCATGAATAGCTTCACATCTGATTTTGTGCTGATTCAATGTTTTAGCAATTTTATCGGCACCGTGTTTTGTTCTGGAAAAAATCAACACAGATTTTCCATATTGACTATCCAAGACATTAAGCAGCAGTCCTATTTTATTCATTTTCTCAACCATAAAAAGATTTTGCTCTATCGTGTCTACCACAGAGGCCTCCGGAGTAACCTCGACTTTCTTGGGATTACGAAGCAAAGTTTTTGAGATTTTTTCTACTCCTGCGGGCATCGTTGCTGAAAACAACATGGTTTGTCTCTCTTTAGGAAGCATTGGCACCAATGTACGAACATCGTGTATGAAACCCATGTCTAACATCCGATCTGCTTCATCCAAAACTAAATGCGTCACGCTTTGCAAATGTACAAATCCCTGTTTTATCAAGTCAAGTAACCTGCCAGGAGTTGCAATCAGAATATCTACACCGCTTTTAAGCATCCTCACTTGAGAATTTTGTGGTACTCCACCATAAATAACGGTATGTCGTAAACGTGTATATTTTCCATAATCCGTAAACGCTTCATCAATCTGTATGGCTAATTCTCGCGTTGGCGTCAAAATAAGCGCCCTAATAGGACAACTGCCTCCTTTTATGCTAACAGCTGCTAACTGTTCTATAATAGGAATCGCAAATGCTGCCGTTTTTCCTGTTCCAGTCTGCGCAATACCCAATATATCTCTACCCGTAAGTCCTACAGGTATTGCCTGTTGTTGGATAGGTGTGACTAGCGCATACTTCTTCTCCTCGAGAGCCTTCATAACGGATCTCGAAATATTTAATTCTTTAAATGTCATGTTTAATTTTTGATTTTAATTTTTGCAGCTTTCATACTCAGATTTTAAGCGGGTGATAACCTCACTCACACTGCGTATATTTTCTGCTTGGTAGGCATTGGCCCCACAAAATACGAAACCTTTATCCAAATTTCCTTTTGCAGCATTATACAATACCTTAATAATGCAATATGGGCTGTTCTTATAATCGCAGGTTTTGATACAATTATATGCACATACTTTCGGTTTCATCAGTCCTTTTTTTACTTTTTCCAAGAACTCTCCATCAAAGGCTCGTCCCGGCATCCCTACGGGAC
>JAQVXN010000289.1 GCA_028709135.1 Bacteroidaceae bacterium
TTCCCAACCAAAGAATAAATGGTATTTCATTTCGCCGGTTAGGAAAGCATCAGCACCAGCTTCCACAGCGTTTTCAATCAGAAAATCGCCGGCTCCTCCGCAAAGTGCCACACGTTTTATGTCACGGCCTAACCAAGCATTGTGCTCCAAGCATTCTACTTCAAAAGTGCTCTTCACACGCTTCATAAAAGTTTCCGGCATTTCGGTTTCTTTCAAATCCCCTACAATACCACTTCCACTCTGTCCGTCTTTAGTCTGCAAAAATGTTACGTTCTTTAGACCTAGTCGTCGTGCAATTTCAAAATTCACTCCGCCACGGGCATTGTCTAAATTTGTGTGTGCAGAATAAATCGCTATATCGTGCTTCAGAGCAAATCTTACGCAGCGTTCTGCAAACGTAAAATCAGATACTTGGCGCAAGGGCCGGAATAACAGCGGATGATGAGACACAACCAAATTGCACCCACAATCTACCGCTTCACGGAGCACGTCCTCCGTGACATCTAAACACAATAATGCCCCTGATACTTCCGCCTCCAGCAATCCCATCTGCAAACCGGCATTATCATATTCCTCCTGCAGGGGTAGAGGCGCGAATCGTTCAAGGGCTTCTTTAACTTCCTTTACTTTCACACCGTGGAAATTTAGTGTTGCAAAATTAGCAAAAAGTTCTCATTCCTGCAAATTTAAATTTGTTCTTATTTCTTATTTGATTTATTTCCCATCAAATCTCTGGGCTTACAACTAAAAACATTTACTTCCACTCAATTCCAAATATTCTTCGCACTTCATTATTTGTCTACCTTATTATAAGATGAGACGACTATCTGCGTTTTCATTTTTTTTGATTGATGTTATCGGCATTTCCCGTTCTTCTAAATTCATCATCGCATTAATTAAACTCACTTTTTTATATTTCCAAATATCCGTTTCTCTTATCTTTTTAACAGATAAAACACCTTCATCAATTAACGAAGCCCTACAAGTTCCGGCCAGTAAAGGAGTGTCTGAAGTATACCATTTCTCTCCATCGTAAAAGGCTATATTGGTATAACTGGTATCCGTAACATAACCTTGCTTAATAATTATTACTTCGTCACAAGCTCCTTTCAACTTCAGTAAATCATTCAGCATTTGTCGATCAGTCCATTTAAAAGCATAATCTATCGTGTTGTTATGAATTATTTGCAAGGACTTTATTTCCTTTTTAATATAGGTACTGCAGGTTATTTCTTCAATTTGATTACTGTATATGATTCTGCATTTTTGCTGTCCGTGAGTGATTTGCGGACGTAGAATACCTTCTAAGTTAATACTTTTCGCATTCGGATAAAAACAATGAATCGTATGATTCATTCGCTGCGTATGGTAAAACAAACGTTGAGGCACTCCGTCCAAAATATTTATTGTTTCAATAAACTTATTCATGCTGTAACAGGTATATATATTTTTTGTTTCATTTCCTCATACTCAGCTTTTACATTGCTCATGGCCGTAATTCCTCCTCCACTTTTATATACAAGTCCATTCTTTTGTTGTTCCACGAAACGAATCATCACGCAGCTGTCTATATTTTCACCGTCAAAGATTCCGGCTATTCCACTATAGAACCCGCGTTCATATGTTTCTGCTTTTGAAATAATATCGGTTGTCATCTTTTTCGGAGCCCCTGTAATGGAACCAGCCGGCAATAGACTAAAGATCATATCACCTATCTGACCGTGCATATCCGTTGGTAACAGACCTTCTATCTCCGTACTCGTTTGCAATATCGGCCCATGATTCGTTTCAAGTTTTTCTACATAGCGATAACGTTTTACTCTCACTTGATTTGCGATGCGACTTAAATCATTACGTATGAGATCCGTAATCGTAGCATGTTCTGCTGCCTCTTTTTTATCATTTATGAGCATCTCCATCGATTTCGGAAGTTTTGCATCAATCGTACCTTTCATCGGGTATGAAAAAATTTTGTTCCCTTTCACACGGATAAAAATTTCAGGAGAGAACATTACAAATTGATCTTTCACCCATAATTTATACTTCGCATTTGCCAACATGCAAATCTGATTTAAATCCAGATTCGTCTCTATAGGTGTTTCACAAGTCAGATTCGTCAGATAACTGTTACCTTTCAGAATGTTTTCGTGTACTATCTTGAAAGAATGTTTGTATGTCTCAAATTTCGGTGGATAAATTTGCCATTGCCAAATTTGATGGAGTAACCTATTTTTTTGATCAGATTCGTTTGTATGACCGCAAAAATTATAAAGCACGCGGTTCTGATCAACTTCATCCGTTTTGGCTATAAAGGTGGAACTTTGGTCATAACTCACATAAAATAAAAAAGGTATTTGCATACTTCCATATTGATTCATCAGGAAGATTGCATCATGACGTGAATACATCCTATTATTTCAAATTAGTATTTATGAATTACCCGTCGTCTTTGAATAGTTTTCTAACATGACAGTTTCTTCAAGAACCTTACGTTCTGTTTGATGACGATTTGCATCCAAAAAACCATTTTTAGGATAGCCCAAAATAAGTAAAGCCGTCGGTTCTATATAATCTGGGAGTTCGAATTCTTTTGTTATGATGTGAGGATCAAACAGGCCTACCATAACACTACCTATGCCGACTTCTCTTGCAGCCAACATCATGTGATCGGTAATAATTCCTATATCCAAATCTCCCGAACATTTCTGATCAAAGGGCCTGATCAATGAATCTCTTGTATCTCTGCAAATAAGCATCACACACGGGGCACCAAAGGTGCGGTATGCCTTTTGAATCTTTTTAATATTATCCGGCTTTTGAACTACGATAATACGTTGTGGCTGTTTGTTACATGCCGTCGGGGCAACACGTCCTGCTTCCAAGATGTATTCAAGTTTTACTTTTTCAATGGGTTGCTCCATAAACGATCTGATCGAACAGCGGTGTTTCGCTAAATCCAAAAAATTCATGTTTTATTTTAATCTTTTCCGATGCATCGAGAAGTAAGAATAGGCTCCATAAACTTGTATATCATTAAAATAATAAATAAAAACGCCTGTTTATTTCCTACATCATTCTTTTTTTACTACCGCAAATATAGCTATTTTTCTTTTTATCTGTTCACAAATCACTTGTTTTTCATTTCCCATATTTTCATTTTTCTGTTAGCCTATGATTATACACAAATGACCAAAAGACACTCTACGAAAACCTTCTCGAGACAAAACCATATACCTTGAAAAGACTCATTTACACGTCCCCCACAAAGGAAGATTTACGTACCCATTCAAACGTTATTTACAATAGAAATTCCCTCAAAAATGCCCCTCCGTAACGCGCTCAATATTAAGATCTTGCTAGAAGCATAAAATACAACAAATATATTTTGAAATATGTCAAATATATTTTGAAGCAAGTCGCTATTTGTTTTTTACAAGTCCGTATTCTTTTTAATCAATGCGCTATTTTTGTTTTCCATTGAATGTGTACAGTTTTTCAAAGAAAGAGATTCCGTTGGTCAAC
>JAQVXN010000290.1 GCA_028709135.1 Bacteroidaceae bacterium
AGTCCATTTTTCTTCTTGTAGTTTGCCTCCCTTTTTTACTAAACGGCTGTTGAGGCCGTACATCACGGGTTCTGGATCATTCTTATCGCGCATATTGGAGTAGAACTCTTCTGCTTCAGCTTGTGTGACCCCTTTCCCGTAATAATTCTCGCCAGAGGTGAGAATAAGATCGTCTCCATCTTTTTGGTTTACGCGCATGGGCATGATGGCGGGATCGAATATAATAGGAAACACAACGTCACAAAGTTGGTCTACGGTTTGTCCTTTACTTAAAGGTAATTTTGTGGGGTTGACCGTTTTGAGTGCTTTGCGGAAAAACTCTTGAGAAAATGTCGGCTTAAATTTTGCAGAACCGTAGTGATGATGAATGCCATTACTAAACCACACACGCTTCAAATATTCTGTCATAGCTTTAAAGTCGGAGCTATTACGATTGCCCTTCCAATCGGTGTAAACTGTTTCCAACATTTTGCGGATACGTAAATTGTATGCGCCGTTCTGGTCAAAAAGGATGTCGCGGCCCTCGAGTGCAGCTTCTTGCAGATAGTAAACCAATTCTTTTTGTTTCAGTGTTAGTTGATCAAATCCAGCTACTTTATAACGCAGCATTTGAAGATCTGCAAATTTTTCGTCGTTGTATTTAAAATTATCTGTGGTTTGTGCTGTGGTTGCCACAGACATCGTTCCTCCAATTATCATGAGTGTGAATGCTTTAAATTTCATAAAATTATTATTGTCCGTTGTTTAAATTCTTTCGATAAGTTGCCGGAGTCATTCCCATATCTTTATTGAAAGCAGCATAAAAACTTTGCCGGTTGGAAAACCCGCAAGTGAGGCCGATTTCCTCACAAGTCAGTTCTTCATAACGCTTATCTTTCATGAAGAAAATAGCACGTTGTACGCGGAAATGGTTGATGGTAGCATTGAACGTACCGTTAAATCGTAAGGACATCAGAGCACTGATGTAGCGCGTATTGGTTTGTAAGTCTTCTGCTAACTGTTTTGCTGTGAATGTGGGATCAAGATAGCGTTTCTTCACGGCAATTTCGTTCATGATGCGAACGTAAAGTTCTTCTGCCGTATCTGTATTCATACGGGAAAGATATTCTGGCATATGCGGAGCTTTTTTTGTCGTTTGTGTTGTTCTCACTACCTTATTATATATGTTTCGCAAAGTTACTCAAAAATGAAAGAATGGCGAATGTAAGTTCGCGTTTTTTATGGAAAAATGGAAAGAGACGTCATTTACCCATGCTTTTCCAACTTTTCGTTATTTGTATTTGTTTTAATAAAACCAAAATGCTAAATTTGCTTTGTAATGAAGCATTTGTCTTTACAAGAAGCGCTGAAGAAATACTTCGGTTATACATCATTTAGACCGCATCAAGAAGAAATCGTGCAATATGCGTTGTCTGGCCGTGATTGTTTGGTATTGATTCCAACAGGCGGCGGCAAGAGTATTTGTTATCAACTTCCGGCGTTACTCATGAAGGGTGTAACGATTGTCATTTCTCCTCTTATTTCGTTGATGAAAGATCAGGTAGATGCGTTGCGCGCAGCTGGTTTGCCTGCAGCAGCCTTAAATAGTTCATTGAGTGAGGATGAAAGTATGAACGTGGTCCGTGATTGTTTAAATGCTCGGGTAAAATTGCTGTATATGTCGCCTGAAAATGCTTTGGCGCGGGCGCAGTATCTGCTACGGGATATTGAAATTAGTCTTTTTGCGATTGACGAGGCTCATTGTGTGAGTCAGTGGGGGCATGATTTTAGACCGGACTATATGCAATTACGCCGTTTGCGTGAGGAGTTCCCTGATGTTCCGATGATGGCTTTGACAGCAACAGCAGATAAAGTAACTCGGTTGGATATTTTGAAGCAGCTAAACTTGCGTAATCCCAAAGTATTTATTTCTAGTTTTGATCGGCCTAATCTTAGTTTGTCTGTTGTTCAGGGTTTGGCTAAGAAATCCAAGGATAAAATGATTCTGGCTTTTATTCGCGAACATAAGAATCAGAGTGGCATTATCTATTGTTTGAGTCGAAAACTCGTAGAATCGACCTCGAAGTTACTTTCGGAAAACGGCATTTCCTGCTTACCCTATCATGCCGGATTGACGGTGGAAATGCGCACGCAGGTTCAGGAATCTTTCATTCACGATAGCGTGCAGGTTATTTGTGCTACGGTAGCTTTCGGTATGGGTATTGATAAAAGCAATATTCGCTGGATTATTCACTATAATTTGCCTAAAAGTATTGAAAACTTTTATCAAGAAATAGGACGAGCTGGCCGAGATGGTTTACCAGCGGATACCCTATTGTTTTATACGTATGGTGACGTCATACAGTTGTCAAATTTTGCGCGTGAGAGCGGACAGGCATCCATTAATTTGGAACGCCTTCATCGTATGCAGGAGTATGCGGAAGCTGTAGTTTGTCGTCGCAGAATATTATTGAATTATTTTGGCGAGCTTTCTTCTGAAAACTGTCATAATTGTGACATTTGTAATAATCCGCCGCAAGCTTTTGATGGTACTGTGTTTGCTCAAAAAGCCCTGAGCGCTATAGCGCGTACTCAGGAGAAGGTAGGATATTCCAGTTTGATAGAGATATTGCGTGGCAACTATTCTTCAGAAATAAAATTAAAAGGTTTTGATCAACTTAAGACTTTTGGTGCGGGACGTGATGTGCCGGCTTACGATTGGCATATTTATTTGCTTCAAATGCTTCAAATGGGATTGTTTGAAATAGCTTATAATGAGGATAATCATCTTAAAATTACAGATCAGGGACAAGATGTCCTTTTTAAAGGTCGTCAGGTTTCGCTTTGTGTCGTTCAACGTCCTGTTGAGAAACAAAAGTCTTTGACAAAATCGAAACAAAAAGAATTGCCTTTTTCTGTTGTGGAGCAATTGGATAAATCTAAAAGCGGAAAAGAAGATGAAGATCTTTTTGAAGAGTTGCGCCTGTTACGCCGCCAAGTGGCAGATCGCTTGAATTATCCTCCGTATGTAGTTTTTAGTGATAAAACTCTCCATGAAATGGCTCGGCTCAAACCTCTTTCAATAGATGCTTTTGGTGATGTTCCCGGTGTGGGTGATTTTAAATGCAAAAAGTATGGACATGAGTTTGTAGCCATGATTCGACATTACAGCAAATGATAGAGGTTTTATGGTAACATAATTTTTTTCGAAGTATGAATGGAGCTGCCGTTTACTTTCACAAGATAGAAACCACTGCAGTCCATATTTATGGCAACATTTGTACTTCCATCTGTGGCAAGTAGTTGACCTGCTTCATTGTAAATTTTAACCTGAACTTTTTCACTACTACGCACCATTATGGTGTGATATGCGGATGTAATTTGTACGTTATTCTCCAAGTCGATTGGTTTTATTCCGGTTTCTGTTCCCAAATACTCCGCTTTGAAAGCCTCTGTGAGTAAATTGATGGTGATTTTGTAGAATCCGTCATTTCCAATTTGCAATTTATTGTCATCTCCGTCAAAGATGAATTGAGAAGAT
>JAQVXN010000016.1 GCA_028709135.1 Bacteroidaceae bacterium
AAGCCTAAGTGTTGAGATATATGAAATGGAACAACCAGACGTGTTGCTATGGGCTACATGGTGCATACAACAATATTCACGAAGCGTTTCAAAAGAAGAATGCCACAAAAAATATGGAAAACTTTACGAGGAAATTATC
Organism: Bacteroidaceae bacterium; assembly: GCA_028709135.1. Lineage (GTDB taxonomy): Bacteria > Bacteroidota > Bacteroidia > Bacteroidales > Bacteroidaceae > UBA6382. The sequence continues at coordinate 140 of JAQVXN010000016.1, forward strand.
CGATTTATAATAGGAGGGAAACATGAAAATTTATTCCTCCATGATAATGGATTACTATATGCAAACGGAAAGGATAAAGCTATTACGTGGATGAATTCCACCATCGATGGCCATCCAATCGTACCGCGCTCCGGATATATTGTGGAGTTCAACGCATTGTGGTATAATGCATTGTGTTTCTCTTTACAAATGTTACAAGAATACCACAGAGATGAAGAAGCCGCAAAAGTTGAACAATTGAAAACTAAAATTGAATTCTCTTTTAAGAAAGTTTTTCTCAATGAATATGGCTATTTGTTAGATTATGTTGATGGCAATCTTATGAACTGGGATGTACGTCCTAACATGCTCTTTGCTATTGCACTAGACTATTCTCCGCTTTCACGAGAAGAAAAGAAAAACGTGCTTGATATTTGCACTCGTGAACTGGTTACCCCAAAAGGCATACGTTCACTTAGCCCCAAAAGCGGAAGATACAATCCCATGTATATTGGTCCACCAAAACAACGCGATGAAGCTTATCATCAGGGTACTGCATGGCCATGGCTAATGGGTTTTTATTTGGAAGCCTACTTGCGCGTGTATAAAATGAGTGGTTTAAGTTTCATTGAACGCCAACTGATCGGACTTGAAGAAGAACTTTCATATCACTGCCTGGGCTCAATTCCGGAATTGTTTGATGGAAATCCTCCATTTCAAGGACGCGGTGCAATCTCTTTTGCTGCGAATGTAGCAGGCGTTTTGAGAGTTATAAGATTATTGGATAAACACAATTAGATATATTTTCTGTGATATGAAAGTTTTAATGTTCGGCTGGGAATTCCCCCCTCATATTCTTGGTGGATTAGGCACCGCCAGTTACGGCATCACAAAAGGTTTGGCAACCCAACCAGACATGGAGATAACGTTGTGTTTACCTAAATTGCATGGAGATGAAGACCAAAGTTTCCTAAAAATTATTCCCCTAAATTTGGTACCTATAGTCTGGCAAAATGTAGATTGGAACTATGTAAGTGGAAGGTTAGGGAATTGCATGGATACCCAATTATATTACGATTTAAGGAATCATATTTACGCAGACTTTCGTTACAGATTGACCAATGATTTGGGATGTATACAATTTTCAGGAGAATATCCTGACAATCTTTTTGAAGAAATCAACAATTATGCTATTGTTGTGGGTGTAGTAGCTCGACAACAACAATTTGATATTATTCATGCGCACGATTGGCTGACATATCCCGCTGGCATTTATGCCAAACAACTTTCCGGTAAACCTCTTGTTATCCATGTACACGCTACAGATTTTGATAGAAGCCGCGGCAAAGTAAATCCTACCGTATATGGAATTGAAAAAGATGGCATGGACCATGCAGACTGTATTCTCTGTGTTAGCGAATTAACAAGACAAACGGTAATAAACCACTATTATCAAGATCCCCAAAAATGTTTTGCTATGCACAATGCCGTATATCCATTAGAGGAAGAAAAAAGGAAAATTGTGGAAATGCGAAAACCCTTCAAAGATAAAAAGGAAAAGATTGTGACATTTTTAGGCCGCATCACCATGCAAAAAGGCCCCGAATTCTTTATTGAAGCAGCCAAAATGGTCATAGAACGAACGCGCAATATCCGATTTTGTATGGCCGGTAATGGAGACATGATGAATTCCATGATTGAATTAGCTGCAACAAAAGGGATTTCTGACCGCGTTCATTTTCCAGGGTTTATGAAAGGGAATCAAGTATTTGAAGCTTATCGCGATAGCGATGTATACGTAATGCCTTCTGTTTCGGAACCTTTTGGCATTTCACCTCTAGAAGCCATGCAGTCTGGAGTACCTTCCATTATCAGCAAACAATCTGGTTGTGGCGAAATTTTGACAAATTGCATAAAGACAGACTATTGGGATGTAAATGCAATGGCGGACGCCATTTACTCACTGTGTACTTATGAAGCTCTTCATGATTATTTGCAAGATGAAGGGAAAAAAGAAGTTAATCAAATCACATGGGAAAAAGTTGGTAAACGCATTCGAAAACATTATGACCGTTTAATTCAAAACAAATAAAAATTTACGATAATGAAAACCATTTGTCTATATTTTGAAATACATCAAAATATTCATCTCAAAAGATACCGTTTTTTTGATATAGGAACAGATCACTATTATTATGATGATTATGAAAATGAACGCAGTATTAATGAAACTGCGGAACGTTCCTATATTCCTGCTCTAAAAACTCTGATAGAAATGGCTCAAGAAAACAAAGGCTTTTTCAAATGTGCCATTTCTATATCTGGATGCTCCATAGAATTGCTTGAAATACATGCCCCTCAGGTATTAGACCTTATTCAGGAATTAAATAAAACTGGTTGTCTAGAATTTTTGGGCGAAACATATTCCCACGGCCTCTCCTCACTTATAAATGAAAGTTGCTTTAAAGATGACGTAAAACACCTTTGCAATAAATTGAAGAACATTTTTGGGGTGTCTCCATCTATTTTTCGTAATTCATGTCTGATTTATTCGGACAAGATTGGAAAAATGGTATCTGAAATGGGTTTTAAAGGCATGCTAACAGAGGGCGCAAAACATATTCTTGGTTGGAAAAGCCCACATTTCGTTTATAACAGTGCAGAAACTCCGCGATTAAAATTACTTCTACGAGATAATACGTTATCCGAAGACATAGGCTTTCGTTTTAACGATTCTAGCTGGTCAGAATACCCTCTTTTTGCAGACACCTATATGGATTGGATTGAAAAAATGCCAGAAGAGGACCAAGTAATAAACTTGTTTATGGAATTATGTGCTTTAGGCATTTTTCAACCATTATCGTCTAATATTTTAGATTTTATGAAGGCATTACCAGAGCAAGCTAAAAAGCGCGGTATTACTTTTTCAACTCCGTCTGAAATATGTGGTAAAATAAAATCCTCAGGAGCATTAAGTATTCCTGACCCCATTTCATGGGTGGACGAAGAACGAGATATTAGCAGTTGGTTAGGAAACGTCATGCAAAAAGAAGCTTTTGAAAAACTTTATAGCGTTGCCGATCGAGTCAAAATATGTAACAACCATAAAATTATGCAGGATTGGGACTACCTGCAAGCTACCAATAATTTTCGTTTTATGAATACAAAGCCCAGTAGTATAGGTGCATATAGGGGTATTTACGATTCTCCTTATGATGCTTTTACAAACTACATGAATATTATTGGTGATTTTATTACTCGCGTAAATAATCTCTATCCGGACATGGACAATGAAGAGTTATCTCCTCTAATGACAACGATAAAAAACCAAGAAGAGGAATTGGCTAGAAAAGACAGTGAAATAGAAAAATTACGCAAAACCTTAGAGCACCTTTCGAACAAAAATATAAATCGAAAAAATAGAAAATCTAAACCAAAAACTTAAACTACAAAGTGAGAAGAAACTCAAAGGAAAAACTAAAAAGTGTCAATACGTTTCTCTAATAATCTTTGCTGACATTAAATTTATAAGGAGCCCACACAAGAACAATTTTTTTGTGTGAGCTTCTTCATTTATGATTGTTTATATCATCCTCTTTCAATTATTTTCAAAAAAGCGTAAAGCAAAACTCCAACCAAAACTAATACCACCTTTTTTATTAGTAGCTCCCATAAAAGCACCAATATCAAATAAATGTGTACTGATAGAATATCCTGTCTCTACATATGGATTCAAATTATGTACGGAAAGTAAATTACAATATATCCGCTCTCTTTTAATGTACTGTGTAAGTGGTTTTATTCGAGAAAAAGCGAGCATTGGCGATTCGTAAGAAATACATGCGCGAGCATAATATTCAGATTCATTGTACCAGCGAGAATCAAGTGCTTCAAACTGGCCATTCATCTCGTCAAGCCAAGTAGTGGGAAGTGAATTATAAAGGAAATTGGAATAATCTAAGAAATATGCATTCTTTTTCCTTGTATAGAATCCCCCTCCAATCCGCATATAAAGTGTACGCAATGCATAAAGATTTATTTTTTCTTTTGCCTCAAATTCCCACCGTTCGTATTTGTTATCACAATGAAAGGCAGTTACACCTCTTTCATATTCGGCTGAAAAAGTAGGCCACTTGGTAAAAAGTTTCTGTTTCCGTTGTTCTCGCCAATAATAATAAAGACCTGGAGTCCATTCTAAATAAATATTAGGAGCTAAACTACGATATATGTGATTAATACCATTCTTTTGAGCTTCCTCGTTCCAATTTATGAGTTTTCGTTCATGAAAGACTAACCCAAGCTTACCAGTTAATCCATTGATAAGCTCATATGAAATACTTGTTTTCGCAAAAAAGTCATTATAGTAATTGAAAATGTAATGATTAAAAGCATTTAGCAAGGAATCATATTGAAGTTTGTCTGACAAGTGCTTCCGAACTTCTTCTGCTTGAACGCTATTATATATTTTATTACCGTTACCAACTTCTATATGAAAGATTCCATTGCATTTGGGTGAAAACAATAAATCAGTGGGTGTTTTCCAATAAAACTCCTTTTTCCGAAAATTGTTACCAAAATGCAAATTTGACGTCAACTGTCGTCCTTTCTTTAAATTACTGATAAGCCGAATTTGTGACTTTAAAGATAATCCTTTGTGATTACTCCATTCAACCATAGAAGGAGTAATTATAGGTGGCAGACGCAACAAATCACGTGATCCTAAACGAACATAATGACTGCCAAGAAATAAGTCTTCCAAACTTTCTGAGAATATATTTTTTTGCTTTTTATCGGTCCTTTTTATGCTCAAATTCTTCATATATACTTGATAAATGGAATCTTCTGAAGACGTTAGTGGTTCTGGACGTTCTTTTTCAAAAAAGGATATATCACGTTCTGTTTCCGTTGAATCAATATTCAATCTATTAAGGAATGTAAGATCGTATCCATTTTCATTAAGTAGTTTTTTTACTGCTTCTTCATCATACGGAATTACATTTTCATAATTGCAAAAAACGTCAAAAAAACAGCTTGAAGAATTCTTTAGAAATTTAAAATCAAAAGTTTGTCTAATGCGCTTTGGCAACAATCTTTCAAGCCCGTGATCTCCCAATTCCACCATTGTACTAAAATGTTGCGTATTATAATTAAAATTGCAGGCAAAACGCCGAACTTCTCCCGTTGTCGACACAACGTCCATATAACCTTTTACAAGTTGCATATTAAAAGTTCTTGGACTAATTTTAACACGTTGTATAATACGCCCATTTTCATAAAAAGTAGAATCTAAACGATATCGATAATAAATTTTATTACGTCTATTCATGGGTGATAATATCCGATCGCGAAGCAAAGTAGGCTGATAGATAGTCATATTTATACTGGCTGCCATCAAGTCTTGTAAATTTCGCAAATACGGCATTGTACAATATAAGGCAATTTGTTTTTTATTAATGATACCAGGAGCCGTATAGCTAAATTTAAATGCACTTTCACCAAAATAGGTGTGTTTCCCCAATTCTTGGTGGCCGATAAAAGGAATAAGTCGCATAGCTACATTCTTCCTCGTATTCTGCATGTGATACTTTAAATATATTTTAGAATCTAAATGACCAATTCGTAAGTGATTGTCTTCTACGAAAGAATAAACCCTGTTTACAAGAGGTGGAATCCGTTTCTCACTCCATACGTTTTGGATTACTAATAAAAAAAGTGATAGAGACGAAATGCATATTTTCGTAGCAACACATTCAACCCCGCGTGACATTTTTGACACCTTTTACTGTCTTAAGTTTTTTGATAAGAGAGTCTAAAACTGTCAGATTACCAATCATCAGTGTAAGACTACCGGAAAACAATCCATCATTAGTATCTATGCTAAAAGAACGCATGTTGATTTTTTCTTCTTTACTAATAATGGAACTAATATTATTCACAACACCAAGATCATCATTTCCTACAATATGTAACACAATAGGATAAGTATTACGCGTACTTTGTCCTGCCCAACGTGCTTTCACGATGCGATAACCAAAACGCTCCATTAAAGCATGAGCATTAGGACAGGTCTTTCGATGTATTTTTATACCCTTATTAACCGTAACAAAGCCAAAAATATCATCACCATAAATTGGATTACAGCATTTAGCTAAAGTAAAATCTATGCCTTTCAAGTTCTTGTCAATAATAAGCACATCTTGATCATTCTGTAATTGATTGACATGATCAGTTGTAAACTCTTCCGCACTGTGGATCTCTGTTCGTTCCAATTGGTTGGTATCCCGTTTGTACTGTAACTGATAGGCTTCTATTATACGATCTGCATCTAATCCTCCATTAGCCAAGTCTTTATAAAAAAGATTTATTTCCTTATATCCCAGTTTTTTTATTGTTTGATTAAGTACCGTCGAATCAAATTCAATTTTGCGGTTCTTAAAAGTACGTTCCAATTGTTCTCGAGCAATAGAGCCCTCTTTAAGTTCCAATTCTTTGATGGATTGGCGTATTTTAGATTTTGCCCTACTCGTAACTACAAAGTCAAGCCAAGCCTGTTTGGGCGATTGATTGCTATTTGTAAGAATTGAAACTTGATCACCACTATTAAGAACTTGTCTCATAGAGGCATTTTTATTATTTATTTGCGCACCTATGCAGTGATTACCTATATTTGTATGAATGTTATATGCAAAATCTAATACAGTAGCACCTTTAGGTAACTTATGCAAATCGCCTTTGGGTGTAAATACGTAAACTTCATCTTCATACAAATCTGATTTAAATTGATCCATGATCTGAAGATCATCATTATTCTCAAGTGCGCTGCGAATATTTGCCAACCAATTCTCAATACCGCTTTGCTCTGCTTTTATACCTTTATATCTCCAATGTGCAGCCAATCCATGCTCTGCAATTTCATCCATTCTTTCAGTACGAATTTGAACTTCAACCCATTTATTCTCAGGGCCAAGTACTGTAATATGCAAACTTTCGTATCCATTACTTTTAGGAATGGAAAGCCAATCACGCAAACGTTTTGGGTTAGGGCGATACATATCTGTTACCATACTATAAACCTGCCAGCACTGTTGTTTTTCTTTTTCTATTGGGGAGTCTAAAATGATACGTATGGCAAACAAATCATAAACGCCTTCAAAACCACAATTTTGCTTATTCATTTTCTGCCAGATTGAATGTATGCTTTTAGTTCGCCCCTTAATATAAAATTTAAGACCTGCTTTTGTAAGCATTTCCTGAATAGGAGAAATAAAACGATCAATATATTCTTCACGTGATTTTTTAGTAGCGTTCAATTTATCCTTAATCAGATAATACGCATCGTGATTCATATATTTTAGCGAAAGATCTTCCAACTCACTCTTAATTTGATACAGACCCAGCTTATGAGCTAATGGTGCATAGAGATAGGCAGCTTCTTCAGCAGCTTTTAACTGTGCATCAACATTCGGAGTATGTTTTATTTGACGCAAAAGATTCGTACGATCTGCAATCATTATCAAAATTACACGCATATCTTCAGCAAAGGATAAAAGCAAATTCCGAAAATTTTCACTTTCTATGCTAGGGCTTTTTTTATAAAGTTCACTGATATGTATAAGTCCGTGCAAAATAGTTTTAACACTTTTGCCATAAGTTTTTTCAATATCCTGAAGTTGTTCTTCTGTATTTATATAGGGCATTAGCAAACACGAGATTACAGACTCTGTTTTAAGGCCAATGGCATCAACTGCAAGAATAGCAGACTGCATGGAACGCAAAACAGGATTTAAATCAAAAAGATCATGATATAATTTTCCTTCACAAGCCAGTGTGGTCATCGTGTTTTTTAATTGTTTATAGCGTTTCCCCTCAAAAGTTTCGGGAGATTTTTGTTTTAACTCCCTATATAAACTATGAAGCTGTTGTTTCTCTTCTGCTGTAAAAAGACGTTTATCTTCCATGTCTAAAAGATTTCTTACAAATGTAGCTTTTTTCTTTGGGAAATGATCTTCATAAAAAGATATATTAGTACATTTTCGATGGTTTTAATAGGATTCCATTATCCAGTAAAAGGTTTAATAGAAAAATTTGCAAAATACAATGTGATTTTCAATATATCCATCAATCTTTTCGATGAAATCTATAAATCATGAAGACTGCACAATAAAAATTAGGTCTCAATGCTGATTTGGTTTTTCTTCTAGTAACTTGAGATTCAAACTGGTTTTTGCTAGTTCTCTTCATAAATACAAACATTAAGATATATCATAACAAACAATGGTTCAGTCGTTAAAGTTGGGTATTTAACAAATTGCGGTTATTAGAAATCGCCCATTTAATACTTCCGTCTGAGTTCATTACTTATTCCAAAATAACTAAAGTAGAATCCAGCTCAGAAAGAGTGCTGATTCATTTAGCATTAAAATTTTAGGTAACAACTTATGCTACTGGGCTTCGCATCAGTCTGACAGCGGCGAATTCTAAATGCTTCAATTACATTCCTTGTTTTTAAAATAGCATTTTATGGGTCAGGACTTTAACCAGGCAAAAACATTTTACGTTGTAGTATCTTCCAGATGATTGATACATTTCATTATTTGGCTAAAATTCTATCTGGATATGGTGTCCTAAATGAGCTGTTACTTTTCATTCTATGTGACGCGGTGCGTTTCTTTAGTGACGCGACGCGTTTTTTTCATGACGCACTGCGTTTCTTTTGTGACGCACTGCGTCACCAACTTTGATTGAGCATGTAAAAATTTGAACAACACGATCGAATCAATTCTTTGAAAGCAAAGAGTCTATTTTACGGTCTGAGTCCTGAATAGTCTGTAAAATCAAGATACCCAAGCATACCTCTAGGTCGAAACATGGACAGGATATCCTTATAGTCGATTGGTTTTCTTTGCATGAAGCAAAAGTAATATTTTATAGATCATTCAAAAAGGAACAATTTGTTAAATACCCAGCTTTACCGACGAACCCAAACAATTACAAAAAATAAAGGACTAAATCCTGCATGGAAAATAGTCCTTTACTTGAAAATCAAAAGAAAGCTTTAAAACCATCTAACATAACAGAAATCTTGCCGATGCGGTAATAATGAATTTTTAGGAAAGAAGCGGCATGCCATCTTAAAACTTCCTGCATTGTCAATACTTTTTGTTAATTCAAAAGTATATAGATTTCCTTCTTTTTTCACGACATTAAATGGTGCAACATCATAGATATGCTCTACGCCATCAGAATCTGTATATGTGGTGACCATTTCAATGCCAATAGCATCCTCCAAGCCTTGCTCATCAAGAATAATTGTAGCATGAAAATTTCTACCGCTAATAATAGTTCCGTTGTTTTGAGAAAAATCAGAAGTAACAATTTCAATATGGTCCCACTTGGAAGCTACGAGTTCTTTCCAAGCAGCAATATCTTTTGCTATTTGATTGTTGTTTGCATTCAAAAATTTAAAACGTTTAGCTTCTTTTGTGTAAAACTTTGAATAGTATTCGTCCAGTTGCCGTTTCATCGTGTAGTGGGGAGCTATTTGAGCAATAGAGTTTTTTATTGTTTGTACCCACATTCTGGGCAATCCGTTTGTATCGCGAGAATAGAACAAAGGAATGATTTCCCGTTCAAGCAGATTGTAAATTGTAAGTGCATCAAGACGATCCTGATGATCTTCACTTTGATAGGTACGTTTCTCTGAAAGTGCCCAACCGGCTCCCTCACGATAACCTTCCAACCACCATCCGTCCAGAATAGAAAGATTAAGCAAACCATTCATAAGGGCCTTCTCACCAGATGTTCCAGAAGCCTCCATTGTCCGTGTTGGAGTATTCATCCAAATGTCAATTCCAGAAACAAGCCTACGAGCAAGTTGCATATCATAATTTTCCAAGAAAAGAATTTTGCCCAAGAACTCCGGCGTCTGAGAAATTTCATATATTCTCTTGATAAGTCCTTGTCCCGCACCATCTGCAGGATGCGCTTTCCCGGTAAAAATAAATTGTACCGGATAATCCTGATTGTTGACAATCTTGCTCAAACGCTCCAAATCGCTGAAAAGCAAATGTGCCCTTTTATAAGTTGCAAAACGACGGCCAAAACCAATAAGTAAAGCATTGGGATTAATCTTATCCAAAAGTGAAACTACTTTTGAAGGGTCTCCTTGATTTTTGAGCCAAGATTTGCGAAAACGTTCACGAATATATTCAATCAGTTTCGTTTTCAGTTTAATACGCAAATTCCAGATTTCCTCATCCGGCACATTATAAATTTTCTTCCAAATTTCTTCGTTTGACTGGTCCTTATAAAAATCTGCGCCAAAATATTTTTCATATAAAGCTTTCCATTCTCTTGCAGCCCATGTAGGCATGTGAACTCCATTGGTAACATAGCCAATATGATTTTCTTCTGGGAAATACCCCCCCCAGATATTATTAAACATCTTTTGACTAACTGTGCCATGCAACTTACTAACACCATTAACTTCCTGGCATGTCTTACAAAGAAACGTTGACATACAAAAACGTTCATTATGGTCTTCCGGATTTGTACGACCCAGAGCAATAAATTCATTCCAACTAATACCCAACTTAGCAGGATAACTACCCATATATTTTCCAAAAAGGGATTCGTCAAAATAATCATGACCTGCAGGTACTGGTGTATGCACAGTATATAAAGAGGAGGATCGAACCAACTCCAATGCTTCGTTAAAATTAAGACCGCCTTCAACGTAATCTACCAAACGTTGTACGTTACATAATGCAGCGTGACCTTCATTGCAATGATAGATGTCCGTTTTAATGCCTAACTTCTGCAACATCAAAATTCCACCAATGCCCAAAAGATATTCCTGTTTCAACCGATTTTCCCAATTTCCTCCATACAGCGTATGAGTAATAGGGCGATCATATTCCGTATTCATATTGTTGTCGGTATCCATCAGATAAAGTTTGACTCTTCCAACATCAACACGCCAAACAAGAGCATGCAGAGTATAACCGGGAAAAGGAACATCCACAACCATTTGTTTGTTGCCGTCCATTACCTTATTAATAGGTAGGCGCTCAAAATCTTGAGGTTCATATTTAGCAATTTGAGAACCATCCATAGCAAGTTCTTGTGTAAAGTAACCATAGCGATAAAGTAAACCAACACCAACCATATTTACATTACTGTCTGAAGCTTGTTTAAGATAATCACCAGCAAGAATGCCCAAACCGCCAGAATAAATTCTTAAAAAATGATTGAGTCCATACTCCATACAGAAATAAGAGACAGAAGGCCGCGAAGCATCCGGCTTCTCGTCCATATATGTTCTATATTGACCATATACTTCTTTAATCTTGTATAAGAGTGCTTGATCCTCAGACATTTTAGTCAATTCTTCATAACTCAGTAACCCAAGCATTTCTATCACATTCTGATTACATGATTTAAACAATTTGCGATTCAAATTACTGAATAAGTTAAAGGCATTTGCATTCCAAGTCCACCATAAATTATGTGCCATTTCATCCAAATATTTTAGAGAATCCGGCATTTGAGACTGTACTGTAAGGACCTTCCAATTTGGGGAATTTACGTTTCGTACTTTAATTTTCATATTCATAAATATTTAATTATGCGTTACGGTGTTTGGCTTTAGATAAAGCCACATCATAAGCCACATAATAGTTTTTAATAAAATCCTTCCAAAGCGCTTTATGCGCAATTTTGACTGCATTCCTGTTTATAGCATTTCGCTGATCTTTATTCAACGATATGAATTTGTGAATTGTTGCAACAATTGATTGCGCTGCTGCTTCATAATTACTATCCGAGCGATGTATCACAGCAACACCGTCTTGCAATTGACCTTCGTGCCCGAGTTGTTTATTAACCCATTGTCCAAAACCAGATAAATCCGTCGTTAAACATGGTATTCCAAAGGAAATGCTTTCCAAGCAAGTATAACCCCATGGTTCGTAATATGAAGGATAAAGACAAAAATCATTGCCAATGAGCCAATCGTAATAGTTAAGATTAAATATTCCGTCTTTACCATCTAGATAAGTAGGGCAGACAATTACATGAAATCTACAGTTTCCGTTTGCGGATACACCACAATTTCTCATTGTGGCAATTATACGGTCGGAATCCATATTATAAAGCCAATGTGTGATGAAGGGGGCTTCCAATGGCGTCTTGTTCACATTTTTGGAAACAAGTCGTTTTTGTAAATCCTGTCTGGCTTCTTTTGTCCAACAAGGAACTACAATCAAAGCTAGAACATCTTGTTTTAATTCCTGCTTTTGAATTTTGGCAAAAGCATCAATTAAAACATCAAAACCTTTACATCTAAAATCATTACGTCCACTACTAGATAGGATAACCGTATGTTCCGAATTCATTTGAGTACCAAGCAGTTTGTTTGCTACGTTCAAAATAATTTCTCTTGCCTTATCCCGTTTTTTCTTAAAGAGTAAACCTTTAGGAACAAAATCATCTTCAAAACCGTTCATCAGAATGACATCCGATTTTCTACCAAAAAATTGCTCACACTCTTTATCAGTGGCTTCACTCACCGTTGTCAAACAATCCGCATGTAGTGCAGCTTGTTTTTCTATGCTGTGCTTTGCTTCCATGTGAAGTTCCTGAGCCATTTGATCTCCGTCGTAACCTTTAAAATAATCATACAAAGGCTTTTCATTTGTTGTGATAGACCGTCCTATGCTCGTTGCGTGTGTCGTAAAAACAGTCCCGATTGCGGGACAATGTTTTTGGATATATAGTAATCCGCAACCAGACATCCATTCGTGAGCCTGGTAAACAACATTATCTGTCGGAGCCATAAAATGAGTAAAAACACATTCTACAAATTTTGCAGCCGCAAGAGAAAACATACAAGATTCATCATAATCACCATATGCCTTCAAAGAGTCTACACCAAAATCGCTCCACATTCTGGCATATACCTCATTCTTCACTTTCATAAATACAGAATAATCCACGAGAAACACAATAGGTTGACCTGGCACGTTCCACCTTCCCACGCGAGTTGGTATTCCTTGTTCATTAGCCTTCTCACGCCAATCCTTTAAGAGCATGGCATCTTCCTCAAAACTGGAATTAGTTTTTTCTTTATTTTTCCAAATATCGGGACCTATATAATAAATATGATCTTTATAATCGTGCTGCAAAGTTCTTGCCTGAGTCGACAATACAGTGTAAATGCCTCCCACTTTATTGCAAACCTCCCAACTCGTTTCAAAAATGCAATTTGAAATTTGTACGTTTTCTTTCATAACTCCATTTTTATATTTATACTGCTTGCAAAATTACTCTATTTTTTTCTCTATATGGTTCTTACTCGAAACATTTCTTTTTTTTCATGGCCCTTTTTAGTCTGAAAAATAGTCTCTTCCATGTTTAACATCAGATTATTCCACGTGCAAATTACATTTGGGCCTTAATTCTATTTTTTATATAGAATGAGCTCTCAATGTAAGGTAAAAACAAATTTTAAAGATTCCTTTACATATTGTTTTTTTTCAATCTAAACATATCCATTTTGCACTAAGTAGTCAATTATCTCAGGTTACATAAAAAGAATATTTTTATCATTGCTACAATATTTGCATTTTGTATAGTGTATGTCGCAAAAAAGCATTACCTTTGCAGGCATTATAAAACGAAAAACAACTTGTAGTACTGTTTTATGGAAAATAAAAGAGTTTATACTTTCGGTGGTGGCCACGCAGAAGGTCGTGCTGAGATGCGTGAATTGCTTGGTGGCAAAGGCGCCAACCTTGCAGAAATGAATTTGATAGGAGTACCTGTTCCTCCAGGTTTTACAATTACGACAGCTGTTTGCAACGAATATTACGTAATTGGAAAAGAGAAAGTCGTAGAGCTTTTGCGTGAAGACGTCAAAAAAAGCGTTCATCAAATAGAAGAACAAATAGGAATGAAGTTTGGCGATGCCAAGAATCCGTTACTTGTATCCGTACGTTCCGGAGCCCGCGCTTCTATGCCAGGTATGATGGACACCATATTAAACCTTGGTTTAAACGACGACGTTGTAGAAGGTTTATCTGCAAAAACGGGCAATCCCCGTTTTGCTTATGATGCATATCGCCGCTTCGTTCAGATGTATGGCGATGTTGTTCTTTGTTTGAAGCCAACAGACAAAGAAGATATCGACCCCTTTGAAGCCATTATTGAAAGCGTCAAGAAACAACGTGGCATCACGCTGGATAATGAGCTGAATGTAGATGAGCTCAAACAGTTGGTTGTTCTCTTTAAGAAAGCCATCAAGGAAAAAACTGGTAAAGAATTTCCAACAGATCCAGAAGAACAACTTTGGGGTGCCATTTGCGCCGTATTCGACAGCTGGATGAATGAACGTGCCATCCTTTATCGTAAGATGGAAGGCATACCAGCCGAATGGGGTACAGCCGTTACAGTCATGGCCATGGTTTTTGGAAACATGGGAAGCTCTTCCGCTACAGGCGTTTGCTTTAGCCGCGATGCCGGTAATGGTGAGAATGTATTTAACGGAGAATGGCTC
>JAQVXN010000291.1 GCA_028709135.1 Bacteroidaceae bacterium
ATATTTTTTGAAATAACTTTATTCGAAAACTTATCGTCACTTTTTTCATTTAACAGGGTCGATAATTCCGTTGCATTGCCTAAATAATTTTCTTTGTCACTCATAAAAACTTCAACTGCTTTTATAAAATTCATATCTTTTATACTGCTTTCAGAAAGTGAATCGGAAATCTTTATCCAAACATTATCTTCACTGCGTTCCAACTCCAACTCTCTGCTTTCAATATCTCTACCAATGCAAGATAGGGTTGCGGTTCTCTCTCCTCTCTTGTTTTGGGCAAGAGTAAAGATTGTATCAACTGCTCCTTGTAAGCCAGTACTACCTGTTATCTGATTAAACACATCACCGTCTTTTTGCTTTCTAAAATGATGAATTAAAACTATTGCAATTTTATATTCATCTGCAAGATTTTTAAGAATTGTCAAATCAGAATAATCGTTTGAGTATGTGCTTTCGGTGTTTGCCTGCCGAATAGTTTGAAGGGTGTCAATAATAATTAACTTAGTATCACTGTGTTCTGCAATAAAATTTTTAATTCTTGTTTCAAGCTCTCCACCTAATTTTGAAACCTCGGTGCAGAAATGAACATTGCTTGGTGCATCATCTGTGATTTCCAAAAGCCTGTTTTGAATTCGAATTTCATTATCCTCATAACAAAGATATAACGTTGTACCTTTCACACTTTCAAATCCCCAAATTTTTTCACCTTTGGCAACCATAACACTGAGCCACAACGCAAGCCAGCTTTTCCCCACCTTTGCAGAACCGGCAAGCAGAGTTAAACCTGTGGGAATTAAATCTTTAATCACAAAAGGTATTTCGGGAATTTCTTTTGACAACAGTTCTTCGCCGGTGACTGTGTTAAACTTTTTCAAAATCAAACCTCCTTATTGATAATCTTTTAAAGTTTATATTCATTATCTAAATTATATTGAGGATTGACAATCAATTCAATAGTTTTGTATAATGTTGGTAGAGTGATGTAGATTTTCAAAAACAACAGCTTTTTAGATTATCAAATACAAATGGGGTGTAGCTGTGGCAAAAAAATATGATTATACAAATTATGAGCTGAGTGAATACGAAAAAGAAAAAGCACGCCATAGAGGGAACGAATCCATCTCTTTTGACGTGTTTCAAAATAAAGTTGTGGAATTGAAAGATGAAAAATCTTTATGTGTTTATGTAGACGACTTTTTTGAAAATGAAAATATGAATGATATTTTTGCAGAAGATGAGGGATTTAGTAATACCGATGATTATCTGAAAAAGTATTACAAGGATTTACTTGATGCTGTGCCCGATTATTATGAAAGTGAAGCTGAGGAGATTGAACATCAGAAAGAGGTAATCTCTGCCTACTCACAAAAGTTTGAAATAACTTTAGATTATTATAATGAGGAACAGAAAGAAGCACTCACCAGTGCATTGGCGGGTTCTGCAATTAAAATACCTTTAGGCGAGGGGATTCTTGATTTTTGCTATGCTGATTTTCAAGACCAATTCGCTAAAAGTATTTCTGGATATGCAATTGGCTCAGAGGAACTGTGGGCAGCATTACGCAAAGATAAAAATATAAATCGCAATGAAGATATAAAGCATGAGATTAAAAACAGAAATCAAAAGCTAATCGAAACACACATGCGTTATACCGATGCTGTACAGGCTTTAGGTGAAGTTATGGAGGTTTCTCTTTATTCCCTTATCAATCCGCCTGCCTTAATAAATCAAAATGCAAAAGCTTATAACCGATACCAAAACTACCTTATCAATTTGCAACAGGAAATGTTAAGCTTACTTGAGTTTTGCTATGATGAAACCTATTTTCCAAAGCTGTTTGGAAAGATGACACCAGCCGAGAGATTTACATTTTACAGTAAGGTAAATCAAAAACAAAGTAGTTTTCCTCGCACAGAGATATTTCAATTAGGCTCTTTGTTATCTGCATCTTTTGTACCTATAACCAATGAACAATTATCTCATGGCGTTGAAAAACTTAGCGAGATAGACAGTGAAAATGCAGAGGAGTTTGCCAAAAAATATAATATGACGGGGGATTTCATAAAGATGTTACTTTCCATTCCGTCATACACAACGCAATATTATGAGTGTTCTACTGTTTTCGATATGCTGATGTTGGAGTTCACCAAAATGCTTGAGCATAACATTCGTTTTAGAAAATGCAAAAACTGTGGCAGATATTTTATTATGAAAGGCAATTACGACAACGATTATTGCGATAGAATTCCCGAAGGCGAAACTAAAAATTGCCAGACAATTGCCTCTCTTAAAAACTACAAAGAGAAGGTGTCTGACAATGTGGCTTGGAAGCTGTATAATAAATATTACAAACGCTATTTTGCAAGAATGAAAGCAGGAAATATCGAAAGTGATGTCTTTAAAAAATGGCAGTACAAGGCTACTGCTATGCGTGATGAATGTGTGGATGGCAAGGTTACGGAACAGGAGTTTGAGGATTTCTTGTTTGGTAGCTTTGTGAATAGGAAAAGGAGTTAGGAAATGATATTATGACTGTTTTAAACCCTTTTTATGATATGATTTTTGAATTAGATAAACTGGAAAAGCTAATGCCAAGTTATGCAGAGCCTTTGCGATTTTTAAGCAAAGTAATACGCAATAAAGTATGGGGAGTTTCCGATGAAAAGCGACTTGCCAAAATGCTAAATGTTTGTAATTGGTTATATTCATTATTAGTAGAAGTAGCAGGCGAACATATTGAAATTATAGAGGAATACGTCAATGTCTTAGACAGAAAGAGTGATAAGTATACGCTAACTAATCTCAATAAAACTTATGATAACGTTCGTGCTCATATCGCAGTATGTAAGACTGGAGATATGGTCAAGGAGCACTGGAAACAGCTCAATCCATATTTTAGAAAAGAGTATGCAAGAGAGAACTTATTCAAAAAAGATTTAATTGAAATATTGGATGATTTTTTTAATAACATAGTTTCTATCTGTCCAAATGAGTTTCTTGTTCCCCTTAATAACTACAATTGTTTACTTCGTGGCAGAAAAAAGGAATGGAAGCTCCGAGATGATTTGTTACCACCATCTATTGAGTGTGCGTTACAAAATAATATTATTAACAGGTGGAATCTACCTAGCAAAAGATATTTATATCTGGCTATCGGCAATTGTGGCATTGAGAATGGCGAAAAAGTATGTCTTGAAGAAATGCGTATTAGAGCAGGAGATATTGTGACAATAGCCAATTTTGATATAAATAAATTGGCATCCAATAAAAAAATAATAAACTTAGATTTTGATAATATATCACGACAAGATATTTTTGATTTTATGAATGCTACTGAAAAGGCACAGACAAGAGATTTAATTGAGGAAATTTATGTTCAAAAAATTGTTCCTACTAAAGAAAATATTAAGGAACAAGTAGAATCTCACACAAAAGAAACAACTGCACTGGCTTGCTCATTTTGCGGTAAACTTCTGCTCAAAGAAATTTGTGACACAATATTTGT
>JAQVXN010000292.1 GCA_028709135.1 Bacteroidaceae bacterium
ATTATCGTATTGGTTTAGGAGGCGGTTCGGTGTCGTCTGTTGACACGGGACGTTATGCTAATGGTATTGAACTGAATGCCATCCAACGTGCTAATCCCGAAATGCAAAAACGTGATTATAATTTGGTTCGTGCGCTTTGCGAAGAAGACGTAAATCCGGTTGTTTCTATCCATGACCATGGTTCTGCCGGACATGTAAATTGTCTGTCTGAATTAGTTGAAGATTGCGGCGGCAGTATAGATATGACAAAGTTACCAATTGGTGATAAAACTTTGTCAGCTAAAGAAATTATTGCAAATGAAAGTCAGGAACGAATGGGCTTGCTGATTGATCAAGAGCACTTGGAACGCGTAAAGAAAATTGCGGATAGGGAAAGGGCTCCGATGTATGTAGTTGGGGAAACTACCGGTGACGCACATTTTTCTTTCGTTCAAGCTGATGGTATCAAACCTTTTGATCTTGACGTTTCTCAAATGTTTGGACATTCACCGAAAACGATTATGGTGGATGAAACAGTAGAGCGAAAATATGAAAATGTCAGTTATGATGTTTCCAAACTTTCAGACTATCTTACAAATATGTTGCAACTGGAAGCTGTGGCTTGCAAAGACTGGCTGACAAATAAAGTAGATCGCTCCGTGACTGGAAAAGTAGCTCGTCAGCAATGTCAAGGTCCGTTACAATTACCATTAAGTGATTGTGGTGTTGTGGCTTTAGACTATCGAGGCCAAAAAGGTATTGCTACGGCTTTGGGACATGCACCTCAAGCAGGACTAGCTAATCCGGCGGCGGGCAGCATACTTTCTGTGGCGGAATCTCTGACAAATATTGTATGGGCTCCTTTAACAAACGGATTGGACAGTGTGTCACTTTCTGCAAATTGGATGTGGCCTTGTCGCTCTCAAAAAGGTGAAGATGCCCGACTTTATACGGCTGTTCATGCCTTGAGTGATTTTTGTTGTGCTCTTAAAATTAATGTTCCTACAGGGAAAGATTCTCTGTCTTTGAGCCAACAGTATCCAAATGGCGAAAAAATTATTTCGCCTGGAACTGTAATTGTTTCTGCCGGAAGTGAAGTAGACGATGTTCGCAAAGTTGTTTCACCTGTGCTTCGCAATAAAAAATCCTCTACGCTTTATGACATAGATTTTAGTTTTGACCATCTTTCTCTTGGGGGCTCTGCTTTTGCACAGTCTCTAAACAAAATTGGGACAGATGTTCCAACGGTAAAGAACCCTGAATATTTTCGTACAGCTTTCAATGCCGTACAAGAATTGGTTAAAGAAGGTTTAATACTTTCAGGACATGACATTTCTGCAGGAGGTTTGATTACATGTTTATTGGAAATGTGTTTTGCCAATACTGCGGGTGGTCTGAGTATTAGTTTGGACGGTTTTAAGGATGCAGATCTCATTCATATCCTTTTTGCTGAGAACCCAGGTCTTGTTGTACAGGTGGCAGATGAGGATCGCCATGCAATGAAAACTATTCTTGATAAAGCGGGCGTGGCTTATATCAAATTAGGGAAGCCAGTAGAAGAACGTCATATTCTAACTACATTTGAAGGAGAGGAGTATCAGTTTGGCATTGATTATTTACGTGATGTGTGGTACGAGACAAGCTATATTCTTGATACCAAACAGAGCCTTAATAATCAGGCTGGTGTACGTTTTGAAAATTACAAAAAACAACCAATAGAATTTGAATTCAACAAAAATTTTACCGGCAAGTTAGCGCCGTATAAAATTTCAGCAGATCGTCGTGATCAAACAGGAGTTCGTGCCGCGATTATTCGAGAAAAAGGTACAAATGGAGAACGCGAAATGGCGTATGTACTCTATTTAGCTGGATTTGACGTGAAGGACGTGATGATGACTGATTTGATTGAAGGTCGCGAAACGCTTGATGATATTAACATGATTGTTTTCTGTGGCGGTTTCTCGAATTCTGATGTTCTTGGTTCCGCAAAAGGTTGGGCAGGCGCCTTCCTGTATAACCCAAAAGCGAAATTAGCTCTTGATCGCTTTTATGCTCGTCCTGATACGCTTTCTCTTGGAGTTTGCAATGGTTGTCAACTCATGGTGGAACTGAATCTGATTAATCCGGAACATCCACAACGTGCTCGTATGCTCCATAATCTTTCTAATAAATTTGAGAGCAATTTTCTTGGAGTGACAGTACAAAGAAATCATAGCGTTATGCTGGAATCGTTGAGCGGAAATAAGTTGGGCATTTGGGTATCTCACGGAGAAGGGCGTTTCTCTTTGCCAATGTCAGAGGATAATTACAATATTGTTCTTAAATATACTTATGATCAATATCCTGGTAATCCCAATCATTCCGATTTCGATGTAGCTGGAATTTGTAGTTCAGATGGACGCCATCTTGCCATGATGCCCCATCCAGAACGTGCTTTCTTTCCTTGGCAATGTGGTACATATCCCGCAGATCGTATGTGCGATGATATAACACCTTGGATTGAGGCATTTGTTAACGCGCGTGTATGGGTTCAGAAACATACAAAATGAGGTTCTAAATTATGATAATACAATAAGGATGTGTTCATTTCGACACATCCTTTTGTATTTTTCAAATGTCTCGTGCTAAAAATAGCGTTACAATAAAAAGGATTCAGTTGGTAAAGCTGGGGATTTAACAAATTCTTCCGATTCAGTGCTCAGAACGTAAAATAAACTCGTTGCTTTCAAAGAATTGATTCCATCGTGTTTGCCCAATTTTTACATGCTCAATAAAAGTTGATGACGCAGTGCGTCACAAAAGAAACGCACCGCGTCACATAGAATGAGAAGTAACTGTTCATTTAGAACACCATATCCGGATAGAATTTCAGCCAAATAAAGAAAAGTATCAAGTATATGAAAGATACTACGAAGTAAACTGTTTCTGCCTGGTTAAAGTCTTGACCTATAAAATGCTATTTAAAAATAGGGAATATCATTGAAGCATTTAAAATTCGCCGTTGTCAGATTGATGCGGAGTCCAGTAGAATGTGTTATTACCTAAACTTTTAATGCTAAACACATCCATACTCTTTCTGAGCTGAATTCTACTTTAGTTATCTTGAAATAAGTCATGAACTCCGACGGAAGTATTAAATGGGCGACTTCTAATAACCGCAATTTGTTAAATTCCCAACTTTACAGATTGAGCCATAAAAAGTAATGTTATGAAAGAATCTAGAATCAGTATGTTAAACGTGGCACAAAGGATTACAACATGTCCTTAACTATAAATCATCCGTTATATCAGAAATAGAAAGATTCTTTTTTGATAAAAAAATTAATCCATTTTCGATTCCATATCATAAAATGTTGTAAATTAGCCGCAAAATTAAAGCGTAATTAACCTAATATAAAATATTATATATAATTGCTTGGATGTGAGTGCTTAAAATGTTAAACAAACATTATTTTCGACAGCTGGTAAAATTTGAAAACACATTAATA
>JAQVXN010000293.1 GCA_028709135.1 Bacteroidaceae bacterium
TACCCTGCGGGGGAATTTGACAGACGAAAACACTCCGGAAAATCCCCAAAAAATTGTATTCAAGGAAAGACCCATAAACCTGAAGAACGTGATCACATACACATTTACACCTTATTCTTACACCATTTTAGTTTTTGATAAGTAAAGCATCGATGTAACTATTGTAAAAGTCAGCGTAGAGTCAACGCGCAAGTGCAAAATTAAGAAATTATTGGATTTCCCTTCTTGCAATGCATCAGCTTTATTCAAAACAGACCCATCGAAAAATCACATACGCACTAACCTCATTCGTCAATGTACCATCATCTGATGGTGGATTTAAATCGAATTATATCAGTCTATTCTGAGGCCAATTTAAAGACATTTTTTTAACTATTTAATCGGAATGTATAAAAATCTTGTAGTAATATATAACTTTATTTTAATAGTTCGTAATGTACATACAATATTTTTTATCGTATATTTGCGAATTAGCTACGAGAAATACATGTGAGACATTTTTTACTAATAAATATTTGTGTATGAAAAAGTATTTTTTATTATTTGCGATCATCTTTATCAGCAGTAGTTTTTGGAACTCTGCTAGAAGTGATGACGGGACGGAATGGACCTATGATCCTGTAGGTTTGATTACGGATGTAGACCAGTTGTCGGACAATTGTGAATGGGCACCCAATATGCTAAAGGATATGATTGACAATAGTGATCAAACCAATTTTCATTCAAATCCGAGTACCGATCTCCGTCAAACGGATGAATGGATTCAGGTTAAACTTCCCTATGCAATGCAGAACATCAAGTTTACAATGTCTCGTCGTCGTGACGGTTCGGGAGACTATTACAATAATTGGAATCAGTTGCCGAATAACGTGGATATTTTAGTTTCTGATGACGGAACAACTTGGAATAAAGTTACCAATGTGTCACAGCCGAACCTTACTCAGTCATCAGAAGATGATTTTGCGTCTTATGTTGATTTAGGAGGAGAATTTCAATATGTGCGATTTGTTGTAAGAGGCACAGTGGACGACAACGGCTATTTTAATATTTCAGAGATGCAAATATATAAAGCCATAAAAGCCGATGCACAGACGAAATTAAAAGTTAAGCTAAATGATTTAAAAACAGCTACAGTATCATTCCTACCGGGAACAGATCCCGGATTTTATGCAACAGATCCATATAATGCATTAATGCAGGCATTTAAGGACGCTGAGGCCTTATTGACTGGAAGTCATAGTGACGCGGAATATACGGCGATGATGGAAACACTTCAAAATGCCTATACAGCTTGTGTAAATTCAAAAAATGCCATACATGATGGTTATTACTATATTAAAAGTGCATATAAAGCCTTTAAAGATGTTCAACCGAATGCGATAAAAGCAATGTATGCCACGGCATCCAGTACATTGGCATGGGGTGATTTGGATATGAACCTGCCCAAGTATGTGTTTCACATTACCAAACAAGCGGATGGAAATTATGCGATACAAAATTTGGAAACCCAAGAATATGTCAAAAATGCTGGAGACAAACTAATGTCTACAGGAATTGCCGTGTCTACAACCAAAACGGCAGAGCAAGGGCAGTATTTCATAGAACTAGGCTATGGGCAATTCAGAATTTGTAATACTGTAAATATGTATGCATATAATGTAGATGGCAACAATAGTGGTAAAGGCACTAGTGGTAATGTTTGCACAGAAAACTCCGGACAAAATGGAGAGTCAGCATGGTTCCTCACGGAAATCACAGATGAAAGCACTATTGCGAAAATGAAAGAAGAAGGTACCAAATATTATTTGGCTGAAAAGTTACAAGAAACAGCAACAGAAGCTGAAACAGCACGTCAAAAAGCATTTGATTATGATATTTTGATTAAGAATGCTACAGATGGTGATGCGGCATGTCAGATTATGAGTAATGCAAAAGAACCTAATGAAGGCAGTTATGCCAATTTGATTGATGGTAATACCAGTACGTTCTTCCATTCTATCTATAGTGCAACGGGGCCATTAACAGCCCATAACCTGCAGATAGATATGGTAACTCCTGTAGAGAAACTGTTCTTTAAATATATTGGACGTTCTGGAGATTATCATGATAATCCGAATGATATTAACGTTTATGTGACCAATGATGATGTCCTTGGAAAAGATGTCAACAGTGCTGATGGAGATTGGATACCAGTTATTCACTTGACAGAAGGGTTTCCAAGTGATGTTTCTGAAGCAAAATATATTTCTCCAATTTTTAAGCTAAGTAGTTCGTATCGCTATCTCCGTTTGGTTATGAACAATACCACAAGTGCTGCTAGTGGGCGCGTTAATTCAACGACACATCTGCCATTTTTTAATTTGAGCGAATTTCAGGTTTACAATGGCACTCCGTCTACTTCATCTGAATATAATTTGATTTCAGGTATGAAGTCTGCATGTGATGCCTTAGAAAAATTAATACAAGATTCAAAAGAAAAAGTAACTAATTTAGCAGCCACGCAAGACGATATTGATGCTATAAAAGCAGCTACCAATACCTTAAATGATCTTTATGTAAATCGTGATGCCATGGATAGCCAAATGGCTATACTTTTGGATAGTGCACAAAAAGTTTATGACAATGCTACTGGAAATAATCAAAAGTTGATATTGGATGAAGATCAGCTTAGTACAAACAGTTCAAGTGCAGGAGACGAATCATCTCTTGCTCATTTAATTGATGGGGATTTAACAACAATATTCCATTCTCACTGGGATACGGCGATGGCAGATGCATCTACTACAGTAGATAGTTGGGACAAATTACAAACGGCATGGGTTACAAACAATTCTGATAATATAGCAGTAGGTACAGGTTATCACAATCTTCAAGTTAAACTCATACAACCAATATCTAATTTCAATTTCACATATACAGGTCGTGGAGATACGGATTATCATGATAATCCAAATGATGTTGAAATATATGCAACCAATGATGATAATCTTGGTGCAAATGTATTAGCTTCAGATTCGAGCAAATGGACAAAAATCACAGAATTGAAAAACGGATTTCCTGAGAATATTAGATTCGCGCAATATATCTCTCCAAATATAGATTTAACGAAGCCTTATAAATATATCCGTTTTGTTATTAAGGGAACCACCAATCAAAATTGTGCAGGATTGTCACGTCAGTTTGTCGTTCCAGATATTACTGGTATCACGTGGAATGTTAGTGAATTTCAAATGTATATGGTTCTTAATCCAGAACGCATACAGTACAACTATATTCCAGCTTTAAAAGAGGCCATAGATGCAATGAAGACCTTAATGGATGCAGACAAAAAACTAGAAAGACATTCGATATTAACAACTGAACCGATTGTGTCCTTGCGTACGGCAATGAATAAGGCCTTGTCCTTATATGCAGATTCTACAGAGTTGTCAGGCTTGTATGGTAAGTATAAAGCCTATGCAGACAG
>JAQVXN010000294.1 GCA_028709135.1 Bacteroidaceae bacterium
AAAGACTACGCAGCAAAGTGGTTTTCCCTGAACCTACTTTTCCTGTGAGAAAAATGAAATCATTTTCATTCACTTCCAAGTTTATTCCACTCAGAATAAGATTATCTTCCAGACTAATGTCTACATTCTTATAGCTAACAAACATGATAACTGATTATTAATGTTTTGCCCAACCGGGTTTATGTCTTGCTTCCAGCTCTTTTGCTACATCTTCAATGCGAAGACCTTTTGCTGTTAGCAATACAATGAGATGATAAAACATATCTGAAGCCTCATAAACAAGTCTATCGTTGGTTCCGTTTACTGCTTCAATAACGGATTCTAAGGCTTCTTCTCCCACTTTTTGAGCCATTCTGTTCAGTCCATCACGAAATAGAGATGTTGTATAAGAACCTTCAGGCATTTCTTCATGGCGTTTTTCAATAAAATCTTGTAATTCTGTAAGAAAAAGCAATGGATTAGATTCATTTTTCTCTCCCCAGCAAGAATCAGTGCCTTTGTGACAAGTAGGACCTTCCGGTTGAACGCGAATAAGTAGCGTGTCATTGTCGCAATCATTTTTGATGCTTACCAGATGTAGAAAATGGCCACTTTCTTCTCCTTTGGTCCAAAGACACTTGCGCGTACGACTGTAAAAAGTTACTTTTTTCGTTTCCAATGTTTTCTGATAAGCTTCTTCATTCATGAAACCCAGCATCAGCACTGTTTTTGTGTCCACATCCTGAATAATGGCAGGAACCAATCCGTTCAGTTTTTTAAAATCTATATCCATAATATTATTTCTTAAATTCTTACGCTAATTCCTTGTTCTTTCAAATATTTTTTCAAATCAGGAATGCTAATTTCTCCATAATGAAAAACGCTTGCAGCCAATGCTGCATCACTTTTTCCTTTTTTAAATGTGTCACAAAAATCCTGCATACATCCAGCTCCTCCGGAAGCAATAATGGGAATCGAAAGTGACGAGGAAAGTTCTGAGAGTTGTTTATTGGCAAACCCTTTTTTTACTCCATCGTGATTCATGCTGGTAAATAAGATTTCTCCTGCACCGCGTGACTCTGCTTCTTTAGCCCAATCAAGTAATTTATACTCAGTTCTCAGTCTACCTCCATTCAGATAGCAAAACCATTCGCCATTCTCTTCCTGTTTTGCATCAATAGCAACGATGCAAACTTGAGAACCAAAATTCTGTGCGATTTCATCGATAAGTTCCGGCCGTCTGATTGCAGCTGAGTTAATACTTACTTTGTCGGCACCAGCATGAAGCATGCGCTCCACGTCGTTAAGCTCATTGAGTCCACCTCCAACGGTAAAAGGAATGGAGACTTCTGCCGCAACACGGCGTACTACATCTGTGAATGTTTTACGCCCTTCAAAACTCGCGGTAATATCGAGAAAAACAAGTTCATCGGCATTTTCTTCACTATATTTTTTGCCCAATTCAACGGGATCTCCTGCTTGACGCAGGTTTACGAAGTTGGTACCTTTTACTGTCTGACCATCTTTTACATCCAAACACGGAATAATTCGTTTTGCTAAACTCATGATACTTTCAGTTTGAATTGTTTTGCTACTTCTTCCAGTGAGATTTTTCCTTCATAGATAGCTTTACCGAAAACTACAGCAGGAATGCCTGCCTTGTCGAGTAGTATAATGTCTTCCATACTACTTACACCTCCACTGGCAATCAGTTGACAAGCAGGAAAACGCGACATAATTTGCTGATACAGCTTTACGGCCGTACCTTGCAGCATGCCGTCCTTACTAATATCTGTACACAAAATATGAGTCACACCTTTATTTATATAAGTGTTCAGAAAATCAAAAAGAGTTTGTTTGCTTTCTTCTTTCCATCCGTTAATGCTAATGAAACCGCCTTTTTCATCTGCCCCTAGAATAAGCCGCTGTGAACCATATTTTTCGAGCCATGTCAAGAACTTCTCGGGCTGGGTTACAGCAACACTACCGATAGTAGCATACTCCGCTCCACTGTCAAATACCGCTGTCAGGTCTTCATCGCTTTTGATGCCACCACCAAAATCAACAGAAAGTTTTGTGCTTGTTGTTATTTGCTGTAAAACCTTTAGATTAACTACATGATGTGACTTAGCACCATCCAAATCCACTACATGAAGACGTTTAAAACCAAAACTTTCAAACTTTTTGGCCATTTCAACGGGATCATTACTGTAAACTTTTTTAGAGTCATAGTTACCTTTTGTCAATCTGACACATTTTCCGTCAATCAAATCTATGGCAGGGATGGGTTCTATCATGAAGCATTATTTTTTTAAGTAGACAATTGTAAGAAATTCCTCAATATTTTTTCGCCCACACTTCCACTTTTTTCGGGATGAAACTGGGTAGCGTAGAAATTATCTTTTTGTATAGCTGCACTGAAAGGCAAAATATAATCATTTTCTGCGACGGTGTTCGCACATTGCGCAACATAATAACTATGTATAAAATAAACGAAAGCCGCTTCTTTTACATCTTGAAACAAACCTCCTTTGAGCTTCGTCAATGTATCCCAGCCCATATGAGGAATTTTGAATTCGTGCGCCGGTGCATGAAACTTTTTGACAGGAACATCAAAAATCCCCAAACAATCTGTATCGCCTTCCTCACTATGAGCACACAGGAGTTGCATGCCAATGCAAATACCTAATACAGGTTGTGTCAAACTACAAATCAACTTATCCAAGGCATGCAAATGAAGATATTCCATGGTCTTGGAGGCTTCTCCCTGGCCGGGAAAAATTACATAATCAGCTGCACGAATAATGTCGGCATTATCCGTCACAACAGGCTGTATACCCAGTCTGCCAAGTGCGTGGACAACAGAGTAAATGTTCCCGGCATTATATTTGATAACAGCTACATTCATAAATTTCTATTAATAAGCTCTCGCAATTACAGCTCTAAATTTAGCAGGTTTGCCACTCACCATGTCGACGCCCAAATTGTCCTGACTCACATCAAAAGGAATACACCTGATTGTGGCCAATGTTTCTTGCTTAATTTGTGCCTCAGTTTCAGGAGTACCATCCCAAGGACAGAGGAAGAAACCGCCATCTCCAATTCTTTTTTTGAATTCTTCATAATCATTACACTCATAGATATGAGTATCGCGATATGTCAAAGCCTTTGTATAGATATTTTTTTGTATATCCTGAAGTAATTGCTCGATATGTTCGCAAATTCCATCAAGTGAAATGGTTTCTTTTTCAAGCGTATCACGTCGCATGATTTCAATCGTATTATTCTCCAAATCTCTGGCTCCCATAGCAAGACGCACTGGAATACCTTTCAATTCATAGTCTGCAAATTTGAATCCAGGACGGCGTTTATCGTCATCATCAAACTTCACACTGATGCCCAATTGCTTTAAACCATTCAATGTGGGCTCAAGTTTTTGGCGAATGGCATCCAAGTCTTCATTTGATTTATAAATAGGAAC
>JAQVXN010000295.1 GCA_028709135.1 Bacteroidaceae bacterium
TTCCTGAATTGACTCATCGGACGTTGAGTGGGAAGGATGCTTTTGAAGCCCTTGTCGGACAAGTTTACCGTCCCATGTTACTGCAAGGCAATGAGCTGAAACGTTTGTGTTTTTTGATGGTTTCGGACATTGTCAAAAAAAACAGCGTCGTGGAGATCAGCAGTCCGATTGCGTGTGATGCAGATCAATTGGTCGACTATTTAGAGACATTGTTGTAAAAATCGGTTATGGCAGTCAAGCTTTTAAAAAAACGACCCATCGGAGAATACTGGCTGTTCCTGGAATCTTGGTGCTTTCTTGCTATAGCGAGAATCCTGATTTTTTGGATACCGTTTCGCAAACTGCTTCCCTTGCTGGGTCGCCAGGTAAGTCAGGAAGATGCGGAAATGGCTGCTTCAGCTCCTACAGCGTCCAATGAGTTGCTTGAAAGAATCCGTATCTCAATTTTACGGGCTAGCCGCCGAAGCCCTTGGCGCACAAAATGTTTTGAACAGGCATTGTCGGTTCGGATGATGCTCCGAAGGAGAAACATAAAAAGTGTGATTTACTTCGGTGTTAGTATAAACCAACCGGATCAACCTGAAAAAATGACTGCGCACGCTTGGTTGAAATGCTCCGGTATTGTCGTGACGGGAGGGAAAAATAACGGATCGTTTACTGTCGTTGGTCGTTTTTTGGTTTGAATTGTGACAGAAAATATGTACATTTAATATATGAGTGCCATTTTCGGAATTATAAACAAAAACGGCAAACCAGTTGAAAAATCGCTTTTTGATGCCATGAAAAACGCCGTTACGAACATCAACCTTTTTGTTCAGACATCCTCATTTTGACAGCCGACGTGCGACTCGACAGTAAGATTACTTTATTCTCTTACTATCGGTTTTTCGGCAGCTCAAAAATTTACGTCTGACAGCATTTCTATACATACTACCTCGACGCAATCAGATTATAGATCATGCTTAAGTTCAGAAGTTTATCATCTACACACTTTATTTTAAGATGGTTAACTGCACGATTTATGGTTCCTCCTTGTTAGTCCAGTTTCAATCAGCGGGAGAATGCGCTTACTGAATTCAGGATCTTTCCTGTAAAGTCGCTTAGAAACAGTGGAATATTCAATAGATTGCCATCCTTCGACAGATTCAGGCCGGAATATCTGATGCGGCATTTCGGATGGTAGGTTTCATTATAAAGTTGCAAACTTCTTCCCCGGACATTGATTCCCGACTTCACTTCGATCGGCAAGATATCCTCGTCCTTCTGTAAAATAAAATCGACTTCGGCGGAACGAGCAGATGTCCAGTAGCGCAATGGTACTTCGAATTGGGTTTTAAGACTTTGCAGAATATAATTTTCGGCAAAAGCTCCTTTGAATTCGGTATAACCCGACGAAGGAGCGACAATGGATCCGGCCGGGAGTTTTGCCAATTTACGGAGTAAGCCGATATCCGAAATATACACTTTGAAGATGCTTAGATCATCGTATGCACTTAATGGAAGTTTCGGTTCTTTATTCAACCTTGTCAGATAGATTAATCCGGCTTGCTCAAGCCAAAAAATGGCATCCTCGTATTCCCGGGCGCGGGCTCCGGGCCGTACAAGCTGATAGATAAACTTGCGGTTCTCTTTGGAAAGCTGTGAAGGAATCGAATCCCATACATGAGTGATACGTGGAATCAATGTGGGTTCGGCATGCTTCGAGAAATCAAGCCTGTAATCATTTAAAACATCCTGAAGTATCATTTCTACTTTGGATATATCGTCAGTATTCAGCATTTCAGCTGCCGCCGCAGGCATACCTCCGCATATCATGTAACTTTTAAAACGATCCTGAATACGGTGAAGAAAAGCGTCAGGCAAAGGCTCCACTTTTATAAGGTCATTCAGGTAATCGTACATGGATGTGTCTGCTACCTGCAGGAATTCCGAAAAGGTAAGCGGGTATAAATACAGGTGGTTTACCTTGCCTACCGGAAAAGATCCTCCTCTGGCCATGGTCACTCCCAGTAATGAACCGGCACAAGCGACGGCATATTCAGGTGCCTGTTCGCAAAAGTATTTTAACGCATTTAATGCCGGTTTACATTCCTGAATTTCATCGAATATAATGAGTGTCGTTGCCGGTTTTATACTCGTTCCATGTAAATAAGATAATTGCCGGATAATGCGTTCCGGGTCTTTGTTTGTATCAAATATTCCCGACAAATCTGATTGCTCATCAAAGTTGAAATAGGCTACATCTTCAAAATAGGTTTGTCCGAAATGTTTCAGGAGCCATGTTTTTCCTACTTGACGTGCACCGTGAAGGATCAGTGGTTTTCGTCCGGCTTCGTCTTTCCATTTCAGCAGATCCTGTTGTAAATAGCGTATAAAATCCATAAAAACACGTTTTATGTGTAATAAATGTGTATAATACCACAAAAATAACAGTTATTTTGTGAATAAAAACAATAAGTTCTATTAATAAACTCCCATGTATTGCTTTTTGTCAATAATTTTCAGAAAGCCAATGTTAATAATTTTTACGAAAAAAAAGAACACAAAAGTTTCACGTGATGATTTTGGAACTTCAGTCATATATATTTGTTGGATGAAACACTTTTTATAAATTCTATGCAGAAAAGTGAACGGATACGATCTTTATATTCAAATAAGTCATAAAATTTTGATTATTTGGAACATGTTTGTTCATTCAATTTCTTGAAGCAGCAAAAGAACAGAAAATTACGGCAGGAAAGACACTCCTGATTTTTGATGAAATCCAAGCCTGCGAGAGAGCTTTAACATCCTTGAAGTACTTTTATGAACAAACACCGGAATATCACGTTGTAGCAGCAGGCTCATTGTTTGGTGTGGCTCTTAATCGTCAAAAATATTCGTTTCCCGTAGGCAAGGTCAATGAGATGAATATGTACCCCCTTGACTTTGAAGAGTTTTTATGGGCTATGAACAGAGAACAACTTGCCGAAGAAATTAAAACTCATTACGCCCAAAATAGTGCCATGCCGGAGGCTTTGCACCAAATAGCGTTGGAACTGTACAAACAATATTTTATTGTGGGAGGAATGCCTGCAGCCATAGTCAGCTTTATTACGACCAATAGCTTTGTAAAAGTGCAGCCAATACAAAACAATATACTCAACGAATATATTGCGGATATGGCAAAGTATGCCGAACCGGCAACAAGTATCAAAATACGGGCTTGCTACAATTCCATTCCCGCCCAACTCGCCAAAGAAAACACAAAATTTCAATATAAAGTAGTGCAGCGGGGAGGCACTGCCACCATTTTCGGCGAGGCTATAGAATGGCTTATCTTTGCCGGAGTTGTCCTCAAATGCCAACGTCTTGAACATGGTTACATTCCAATAAACGCATATTCAGACTTGAGCAACTTTAAAATGTATATGGGTGATATCGGCATGCTTACTTTGCGTTCAGAAGTACCCTTACAAAC
>JAQVXN010000296.1 GCA_028709135.1 Bacteroidaceae bacterium
GAAATTTTGCTCTTAGTACTTCTAATATAAAGGGATACTTTTTAATAAGAACAAATGAAAAGAATAGTACGTCATTATGGTCGAGTTTCCCTTTTCGCCAATATATTTTCTTAAGACCAATTATTTTATTAGATAATATATTTAAACTATTTGCTCTAAGCCTTAATGGGGTATCATTATCTTTATCATATCCGACAGCCTTTGTATTATCGCACTTAAATAAAACCGTTCCTTCTCCACAAACACATTGCATTGATAATAGCCAATTTTTTAGAGCTTGGTTATATGCTGGCATTTTAAGAATCTGATTTTTGGTATTAGGATGCCTTAATTCACTTAAATCTTCATTTTCAAACCATTCATTAATATATCTATTACTCACATAAAATTCATCATGACCTTTCACATTCCTGGAACACACTTCATATTCAGTTGGTATAAATGAACAATAGGGTTTTACAACATTTCTGTATAAAAAACTATGGATTGTTGATACTTCCACTTGATTTGAAACTCCTTTTCCTAACCTTCTAAGGATAGTTTCCACAGCTGTATTAGTATATGTTATACATGCGACTTTTCGCACTCGTGATAATCTGGTTGAATTTTGAAGAACATTCTTAATATGGTTTACCAAGAACTCAGTTTTTCCTGCTCCCGGTCCAGCCTCAATTTTAAAGTCTTCTTCAATACATATTTTATCTCTCGATGTAATGATCATATATCTTCACACATCCATTCTATTGCCTCTTTAATATATGTTGGCACATTAAATTCAATAAATTCTTCCGTATCCTTTTTTGATAGATTCTCTCTCAATTCAGATGACAATTCTAAAGCATTCTCACCTTTCCCGACTGAGTTTAAGTATCTTGAAGCAAATATTGCTTTTTTCTTTATTACATCATTCCAAGAATCTTCATTTGACTTTGTTATAGAATCTATAACTCTATTATTTTCATCGCTTTCTCGTAGTTTAACCAATATATCATCTAATGGTTTATTCTCCTCAATTAAAGTCATTAAATCGTCTAACTCATCTTTGTTCTGTAATGATGGAGTTAATAGCAATCTGCATTTTTCATTTTCAAAAGCCAATTGGTATTCAAGTGTTTTTCCATAGATTTTATCTTGCATAAACGAGCGAATGTTTGGATGTTTGCCTTCCTCGTACTTTTCCATACTTAAGTTTAGCCCATAATCGTAGATTGATAAATCAGCATTCATTTCAAAAGGATAGCATTTTTTAAATTTTGCCTTTTCTTTATCTCTTTCTTTTCGTGTAGGATCCAAATCAGTAATACAAGCAATCTTCCGTTTAATAGTACCTTCCTTGTTGTTATCAAATAAGTAAAGAAAATGCTCAAAATATCTACCACCAATGTTAATAACTGAAATATGATGTTCTTCTAAAGATTTACCTATGTAATCTGCAAAAACAGGTATCAATAGTTGCTCGGCTATTCCTTCTACAAAGATTATTTTCTCTGCAAATAACATATTTGATTTAGTTGCATCAAGAAATCTCTGAACATATTTCTTACTATCAAGCTTATCTTTTTTTGATTCACCTGATTCGCTTGATTCAATATCAAAGAACACTCTGCCAGGGTATGCAACTTCAGACTTCCCATTTTCTTTGTACAAACAAATGATATCATCTAGCTGAGTTGATGAAGTAACATGTGTTGAGTGCGATGTTATGAATATTTGTTTTACTTTATTTTCGCTAATATTTTTCTTCAAAAATTTAATAAATTGAAATTGCATTGTTGGATGTAAATGGGCTTCAGGCTCTTCTATTGCTAATATAGGAAAAACTTTAGCATTGCTCCCTAAATACTTCCCATCTGAATCAACTTGCATTTTAGCCAACAATAATGACATGAAAATCAAATTATTATATCCAAGACCATTATTTGAGATTGGTATGCTCATTCCAGTATTTTGTTTTAAAATTAATTGTAAAATAGAATATAATTCACTTTCAGTAATCTTACCCTCAAGATCAGGTTCAGATTTATCAAATGAAGCACCGATACCATCTGCATATGATAAGATTTCCTTATTCCCACTTTTCAGGCGACTTTGTAATTTTTCTACAAGCAATTGGGATGTACTATCAAATTCTTTTTTTCTACTTGCTATCTGTTCAGATTGTTCTTCTTCTGTAAGATTTTTATCAGATTTAATGTCATAATCAATAAAAAAATCAATCACATTCTTTAATAGTGTATTCTTACCAGAGAACATATCTCTTTCTACATCACGTATAGCATCTAAAAATTGAAAATCAAATTTATTAAGACTTTCACCGTCAATTTGTACCTGATTATCTGGTTCTCCAACCCATGTTTTATTTATATATAATCTTATAAAATTATCATTAATAACCTCCCAAGCCTCTTCCTTTGAAGATACATCTTGCATATCATCCCTATATTTTGCTTCATGAGCTTCTGGTAAAAAGAATTCATACTGAATTTGTGCTAAGTAAGGTTCCTGTAAGGAAATAAGCCAATTACTAACAGTAACCAACTCATCTCCCATCAAGTCTTCATTTTTAGATTGTGATAAAATCACGGTTATTGATACCTTAGGAGAGTGTAGCTTTAATTCTTCCAAAGGTATATTATTATAAATATCATTAATCGATAATTGTTTTTTAGTTGAGCTATCAAATATAATTCCTAATGCCCTTAGAAGATTAGACTTTCCTGCATTGTTTTGCCCAATTAACAGATTAATTCCATCTCTAAAATCAACCGAGATACTATCAAAATTTCTAAAGTTTTTAATACTAATATTTGATATAAACATCGTTATCTCTCCTATCCCATCTTACACAAATCATATCTCTCTTGCCTTTTTTATAAGTCGTTTAATATCTATAAAATCCAATATATTATCCATAGCATCCTGATTGATAGTAAAATCGTATTTCTCAAATATAGTATTTGCCATTTCTACTAATTCCCGAATGCTATTTACCAATTTGAAATTATCATATCTATCGTTTACCTCAATATAGCAATCATCAAAATTCTCATCTATTATTTCGTAATTTTTTCTCCTTGCAAAATATTCTATCTTGATAATCTTACCATTAGTCATTAGTGACACTTGTCCAATATCTTTATGCATTCCATTGCCTGTTTTAGTCCTTTTATACACTTTCAATTCAAATATTGTTTTTGCAGGTATGATTAAAGGTTTTATGACTTCTGATTTCATCTTTTCGTCAGTTATTAATCCTGCTTTTATCTTCACTGTTTGATGAAACTTTTTTAAAAGTTCATCTCTATGTTCTTTAGAATCGATCCACTTATCCCCGTATTCACTCTTAAAATCAAGATATGTTTTATATAGCTCTTCTTTGCCCCCTAGTGCTTTATATTTTTTATAAAGTTCCTTATTATTAAAAGCCCTTTCTAAA
>JAQVXN010000297.1 GCA_028709135.1 Bacteroidaceae bacterium
AAATAAAACTTAAACAATGTTAATCCGCGTGTTTTGTCTCTGGTATATTTATATCGATATGTAGATCGCTCTCCGTTCTAGTCTTTATACAATGTGATTCTCCTGCATTAATTGAATGCTTCCGGAATATTGATTTGACCATAATTAGTTCAAAAAAGTCAAAAGTAATTTTAATAAATCAAAGAGAAAAATTCAAAGCATTTAGCGCCTTACAGACTTGGTACAACGTTGCTTCACAACGACCTGACGTTAACCATTGCCGTTGAACCTTTCTCTTTGATCCTGCATGTCAAAAATCAATTTCTATTTTACATCAGGACCGAGCACAGTCCCTTCTTTCGGAACGATTAATGGTTCAACATTATTCTCTGCGCCGGGATAACCAACATTTTGATTGATAATACCTTTTATATTGGTATTGATAGCATTCGCCGGGACTGGCCATAAAACGTGATGTACACTTATTTTATATTCAGCCCATTTGTGCTTAACTCCTTTATTATAAAAATTACTTTGTTTTACGACCCAATCATAATAGAAATTTACGCCATCTTGCTTTATGTTGGAACTTATTCCACCCGGACCGGAAAAATTATCAAGCTTGTAAATCCTCCTTCCGAATACTTCACAAGGTTTTCCTGTTTTTGCATACGTATAAGCAATGCGTGTCAACTCGGATTTTCTGTTTTCTTCGTAATATAACTCCCTTGCTCTTTCGTCTAATATTGTGCCTATATTAATATCACCGGCAGTTAGTGCATCTGCTCCGGCTCGTAACCTGACCATATTTAACGCTTCAGCTGCCTGTAAAGGCTGATCTTTCCAATAATAACATTCTGCCATCATCAAATATACTTCAGCTGAACGATAGATGTACCACGGAGTCTCTCCTCCGTTCCATTGAGTCTGCAACGGATCAGGAACAAATAACTTATAATGTGGCCAGGAAAACCAGCAGCGAATTGTGTCTTCCACCGACATAGCGGTCGGTTTTACCAAGTTCTTCCCATACCATGGATTTCCATCAGTTTTTAGCTTAGGGTGGTTATACCGTAAATCTTCTGGGCTTCTCCAACTATCTCTGTTGTATATTCCTCTTAAATCATTTACTTCCTTGCTTGTCCAAATTTTGTTCGTGTAATAACTTGTAGGACGTAAACGTCCTATTCCTCTCCCATAGCTCTTGTTTAAATCCATCCACGGGTCTGTCTCCTCTGTATGAATACTAACACTTGTTCCTGCCTTTCCATCAGGTGTTTTAACATTTCCGCTATTCCAAAAAGGCACTCCGTTGCGCATCGTTTGAATCCTGTCTGATCCATCTATTTCTGGATAAGCAACTACATACATCAAACCCTCAGTATTGCTCATGTCAAGTTTAGCTTCAACGCTGTGCAGGTCGTGCATCAGATTTGTCCTTGGCTTCGTACGGTTTGGCGTAAACCGTTTCACCATTAGAGGGTGTTTGGCGACAATTTCATTTCCTACTTCAATTGCTCTGTCAAAATGTCCCAGAGCCATGCACACTTTCATCAAAAGAACACCACAGGCAGCTTTGGAAGTCCTTCCACGGTTCACTTTTTCGGGAACCCACTTATAAGCGAATTCAAGATCGGATAACATTCTTTCAAGAATAGACCAACGGTCATATGAGTAAAAATCGTATTTTGGTTTTGTTATTTCCCAATCCAAATAAGGAACATCACCAAATTGGTGCGTAAGTTTATAGTATCTATATGCTCTGTGAAAATAGGCTGATCCTAACACGGCGTTCCTTTCGGCTTCGTCTTTATATTTAGCCTGGTCGATTTTGGAAATAACAACATTGGCATATTTGATGCCCTTATACCCTTCATACCAATACCATCCTACCCGGGTTCTATCCCCGCTGTTGAGGTTTGCATCCGGAAGTAAAGAAACATCCAAATCCATCTGTGGACCGGCTTTATCGGTTGTCCCTTCCACCGCTATATCAGAGAGAATAAACTCTGTCAAAATAGGTGATCCGTCGCCAAAATATTCATGCCGCATGTTGCGTTCGCAGGTAGTCAGCGCTGCATAAAATCCATCCGCATCTACATACGTATTTTCGGGAGTATAGAAAGATAACGGTTTAGGTTCCAGCCAACTTTCGTCACATCCGGATATCATTAAAATTATTCCTACTATAATGATATATTGCATATTTTTAAATATCTTTCTCATATTTAGTTACAATTAAAGGGTGAAGTTTAAACTAACATTATAGGTTCGTAGAGATGGATCACTTACTTCAGGATCCCAGAAGTTCCAATCAGGAGAAAAGACAGCCACATTTCTTACTGAAAGAGACAAACGCATGTCTTGAATAAAGATTTTTCGCGTTATATTCTTAGGAATGTTATAGGATAATGTAATGTTTTCCAATCGAATAAATGATTTTTCCTTGTAAATTGTTCCAATATTCTTAGACCCAATACGAGCATAATCATTTATTCTGTTTTCAACGGTCCAGTATGGTTGTACATATTCTGAACATCGGTCGGGGAAATTGGAAACATTTGCCGCACGATTGAATGAACCGTATTGTCCCCAATATGAATACAACATGGTTGACAAAGAAATATTTTTACTGAAAACGAATTCATTTCTCAGAGTCCACCTGAAACGCGGAGTAGTATATCCCTGGAAT
This sequence comes from Bacteroidaceae bacterium, assembly GCA_028709135.1. Classification (GTDB taxonomy): domain Bacteria; phylum Bacteroidota; class Bacteroidia; order Bacteroidales; family Bacteroidaceae; genus UBA6382. The sequence goes on from JAQVXN010000297.1 coordinate 2,672, forward strand.
ATCTTGTCTGCATCCGTCATTACACCATCGTCATTCTGATCTTTATATTTAAAATCTCCGGGTTGCAGACCATATTTAGCAGCTTCCTCCGCTTCTTCTTTTTGCCAAACACCTATATGTTCGTAATCCCAGACACGATCAGGATCCTGACCAATAAACCACTTGTTTTTAATATCGCCGGCTTCTTTTTTCCCGATAATATTTCCATCCTTATCTTTTATATCAATCAAGTCACCGTATAAACTAACAATCTTTCTCCTGTTTAGTGAAAAGTTCGCAGAAGCATTCCACGCAAACTTTGGAGTTGTGATAATTTCTGCATTTACCGTGGCTTCAAAACCCTTATTCTCCAATTTTCCTAGATTTGCCGCAACGCTGTTGTATCCGATTATCTCAGGCAGCGCCCTATCTACCAGTAAGTCATTTGTGGTTGCTAGATATCCCTCAAGCGCTCCGCTAATCCGATTATTCAAGAATGAAAAATCCAGTCCAAGATTCAATGACGCCGTACGCTCCCATTTCAAATTTGGATTTGACATTCTGTTTACATAAATCTGCGATGTAATATATATATTTCCGTTTTGATCAATGTATGGATGTGGACCGGAAGTCATGTCTGACAATGCCTCGTATTGGCCGATGTCCCGGTTTCCATTTTCACCCCATGAAAAACGGAGTTTACCGTAATCGAACCAGCTCGTTATCGGTTCTGCAAACTTCTCGGAAGTAAATGTCCATGCTAAAGCCAGAGCAGGAAAAA
>JAQVXN010000298.1 GCA_028709135.1 Bacteroidaceae bacterium
GTAGGTAAGTTGTGCATATGTTGAATGTATATTAAAAGTTTGGTCACTACTAATATACTAATTATCAACAATATGTGCAACTTTTTATACATCATTCTTTTATCTTTTTAATTCCGCCAACGGGTATAGGCCTTATGCTTGGACTGATTTCCTTGCCATTTGCTTTTTCGCTTCTTTTCTTTGATTTCTAACATATTCTTAATAACTTGCCATTGTTTATCAGTAAGGTCAGTTGGGTAATAGTTTATGACTTATTGTCTTGACAACTATAAAGTTACTAAAGTAAGTCTAATTAGTTCATTGTTTTTTAGTATTTTCTTTCTCTTTTTTATAATCCGGAACAGTTTCTAAATTTAAATTGAATAATTATGAAATTCAGTAATGTAAGATTGTTAGTCAAAGACTACAAAAAATGCTTTAAGTTCTATACAGAACAATTAGGATTTGAGCCTCTTTGGGGAGATGAAAACGGGTGCTACGCTTCATTTAAAGTGGCCGACGGGATTGAGGGATTTGCCATTTTCGTTTCTGATTTTATGGCGTCGGTTGTGGGGAATGAAGAAAAAACACAACCGATTGGAAGTAGAGAAAAATCAATGATTGTTTTTGAAGTAAAGAATGTTGATGAAACCTATCAAACATTTTTAGGGAAAGGCATTAGCTTTATTAACAAACCGACTGATATGCCTGACTGGGGAATGAGAGTTGTTCACTTGCGAGACCCGGAAGAAAATTTAATTGAGTTTTTCACACCTTTAGCCGCACAGTAACAGGAATTGGGAACCGTGACAGGTTGTTATAAGAGAAGCGATGGTTGCATTTACTGCTATTGCTAGGGCCTTTTTTTGAAACGTTGCGGACAAAACAGTGTATATCAAACTAAATATTAGTAGGATTAAGGGGAAAGTGATTATTAAAATCAGATATAAAATTTAAACACAACGAAATGAAAGTTGCAATAGCCCAAATAGAGGCAATAAAAGGGAATGTTGAAAAGAACATTGAAAATCATCTAAAGTGGATAAAACAAGCAATTAAGAATAAGGCGGATATGCTGGTTTTTCCTGAGTTGTCAGTAACTGGGTACGAACCTGATTTAGCAGAGAAACTTGCAACCAGTCAAGATGATGTAAGATTAGATGAAATTCAGAGTTTAAGTGATAAAAATGGAATCACGATTGGAGTTGGGTTACCAACTAAAGAAGAGAATGACACCTTTGTAAGTATGATAATTTTTCAGCCTCATAAGGAGCGAATAACCTATTCAAAGCAGTATTTATATCCACCGGAAGAATCTATTTTTAAAGCTGGCAAAAATCCTCTCGTTTTAAATTTTGAGACAGAAATTGTATCTCCTGCAATTTGTTATGAAACGTCTAATAAAGCACATTGCGAATTTGCAAAACGAAATAAAGCAACAATTTATATAGCAAGTGTTTTAAGTTCTATTAATGGAATTGATGCTGAACTAAAAAAACTGTCCGGCATAGCTAAAAACAATAACTTGGTAACATTTATGGCAAATTATGTTGGTGAATCAGGAGGGTATAAATGCGCAGGAAAATCTTCTGTTTGGGATGCAACTGGAAAACTGATTGGACAACTTGACAGCGAAACAGAGGGTATACTAATTTATGACACTCAGACAAAAGAAATTTTAAAGAAAACAAAATGAACTGCCCCCTAAACAAGCTATAAGTAATGGCGGACTTGGCGGTCTCCGGAGGGAGGATTTCCACGCGATTTTCTTTGTCGTGCCTACATAAAATCACCTGCAAATACGCCACTGCTTATAGCCTTGTCTGTTAGCGGGCATTGTAAAACGACAGCGTAAATAGACAAAAATATAAAAATGTGAATACACCAATTTTGATAGTAACCATTTTGACACTTTTAGCTTTCTAATTCCCATTTTTGTGGACAATAAAGAATTGAAGGTAAACGAATCGGCAGACGGGAATGACGAGTATTTTCAAAAAAGAGAGAAATGGACTATGCAAAGATGCGGTTGGCACTGGGTTTCATTTAACTTACTTTTTGCAACAGTAGGGCTTATCCTGATAAAATAGTATATACTTTTTTCGAAGAGCGTTGCAATCTTCCTTCACAATGGGGGTATTTTAACCCGCCAGAACCTTCTCAAATATACGGCGTCACCGTAGATATATGGTTTAATATATTGATATATAGAATGATGACATGATATTTGTGACTGAATAGGTATGTGACGCTGACAATTTTAGCATCACCGGGTTTATGTCCTATGTATAAATCAATTACTAAAGTATAGACGACGCTGAAATTTTACGAATGGAGCGTAGCGTCACAATTAATAAGCTTATATATTGGTGTTTATTGTGTATTGTGATGCCGTAGAGCGAGAATTTGTGAACTACTATGTGCAGAAAATTCATTCGGATCCACCTATATGGTTTCTCAATTGTCATTAAGCAATCTTATCTAGGCTGAAAACATTCAAAAGTAAAATATTTATGATAAAATCATATCACTTATTTTTATCATATCATATTTTACTTATACATTTGTCACCAAAACAAATTATCAACTATAAAAACACGACTTAACATGTTTGGCATCGACGATATTTTAATCATTCTTCCCTATTTATTAGGGATCGCGTGCGTGATTTTCTCAGCTTGGTACGGAATTAGAAACTGGAATAAAGATTGATATTTATGAATGAGTTTACACTGGGACTGATTGTCATCATCTACCTTCTTTCGTTAGTATTTTTGGGATACGTAGGGTATAAAAAAACAACTTCTACAAGTGATTATTTAGTGGGCGGACGCGATATGAATCCATTTGTTATGTCGCTTTCTTATGGTGCAACCTTCATTTCGGCCTCGGCCATCGTGGGTTTTGGAGGTGTTGCTGCTGCATTCGGAATGGGCATACAATGGCTTTGCTTCCTTAATATGTTCGTTGGTGTTGTGATTGCGTTTATTTTTTTCGGATTACGTACACGCAAAATCGGTGCTGAGTTGGGAGCGGGTACTTTTGCGCAATTTCTGGGTAGATACTACAATTCACGCGCCGTGCAAGTGTTTGTAGGAGCCGTAATATTTATTACAATGCCTCTTTATGCCGCTGTTGTAATGAAGGGTGGAGCGGTGTTTATGGAAGAAGTTTTCCACATTGATTACAATACGGCATTACTTATATTTACGCTGGTCATCGCTGCATATGTGGTGGCGGGCGGAATCAAGGGAGTGATGTATACCGATGCATTGCAGGCCGTGATTATGTTTGTCTGTATGCTTGTTTTGTTGTTTTCGATATATCGTATTTTAAGGATGAGTTTCAGTGAAGCCAATCAGGCATTGACCGATTTGGCACCGCAAGTTCCGGATAAGTTTAAAGCTTTAGGACATCAGGGATGGACGGCAATGCCGGTGACCGGTTCACC
>JAQVXN010000017.1 GCA_028709135.1 Bacteroidaceae bacterium
CTTTGGCTCTTTATCAGTCGTCGTGGAAACGCAGCGAATTGGAAAAAACTCAGATTGAAAGTCTTCAACGTAATGTTGATGTTGCCCAAAAATTATTCAAACTGGGTAGCAACTACAATTATTTGAATGTTATTAGTGCGCAGCGTTCTCTGCTTCAGGCTCAATTGTCTCAAATTTCTGACGATTTTAATAAGATGCAGGCTGTTGTGAACCTTTATTATGCTCTTGGAGGAGGTTCTAAGTAGTTTTTAGATGAATTTAAAATAAAAAATTATGGCAAATAATATAAGTCCGCAAGCATTTGTAGATCGCACTGCAAAAATCGGTAATGATGTCACTATTTACCCCTTTGCATATATTGAAAGTGATGTTGAGATAGGCGACGGTTGTAAAATTTATCCCTTTGCCAGTCTGATGTCCGGCACTCGTTTGGGCAAGAACAATATGGTTCATCAGGGCACTGTTTTAGGTGCTTTGCCTCAGGATTTCGATTTTAAAGGAGAACAAACTATATTGAATATTGGTGATGACAATATTATACGTGAAAATGTTGTCATCAATCGTGCGACTCATAGTAATGGCCAAACCATTATAGGTAATAAAAATTTTATTATGGAAGGTGTGCACATTTCTCACGATACTCATATTTTCGATAATTGTGTGATTGGTTATGGTACTAAAATTGCTGGTAACAGTGAAATCCATGATTATGCCATTTTGAGTAGCAATGTGATTGCTAATCCCGGAGTGCGTGTAGGGCGCACTGCAATGGTTCAGAGTGGCTGTCGTTTTAGTTTTGATGTTCCTCCTTATATTGTGGCAACACACAATCCAATTGAATATGGAGGTGTGAATAGCACTATTTTGACGAATGGTGGTATTGACATAAAAATTCAAAATCATATTGCTAATGCTTACCGTTTGATTTTTAATGGTAAAACAAGTCTTTTTGATGGAATTAATCAGGTGATTGAGCAAGTGCCTCAAAGCCGTGAGATTGATCACATTATTGAGTTCCTGCGTACTACAAAAATTGGCATTATCAATAAAAATTAGATGACATAAAAATTACTATTTGTTTTTTATATTGCTTAAGTGGGGAGAGTAGGCTTTGTGCTTGCTTTCCTCACTTTTGGTATATATTGAAAAAGCAATGGGCCGGGTTGGTCAAGACATCAATGCTTGGGTTCGGGGTAAGAAAACCCTGACAGATTGTTCTGGCATCATTTAGTCTTTTGTGCCCCTTGTTTAAAAGGATAACAATGCTTTCTGGCCCCAAAAGTCGAATATGTTAGGACTTGTGTGTAGGCAACCATAAAAATGCGATACATTAACTTTTACAATACGTGATCTTCATTTTTCTTTTGCTGTTAGAGAAACGCTTTTCTATGGCAATTTTGAAGATTAAAATGACGTTCATCAATTGTTCATTAGCCATTTCTGAAGTCTTAAAAAGATCTAAAACACAGTTTCAAGCTTGGCATAATCGTCAAAAACGGTCGAAAAACACCCTTTTTTGGACGTCCATTTCATATACAATTGGCACTTTTGCTTAAAAAGGGTCCAAAAATAGAGAAATGGACTTTTAAGCAGTTAAAATGCAAACTACACATTTAAAGCGATATACGAGTATTTTGGCTTGCAGATTTACAATATTTAAGAATTTACGTGGCACTGGTGGCACTGATGTGGCACTGTGTTAAATTGCTCACTGAAAAACAGTTAGACCTAAAAGTGCCACGTGCCACGTGTTTTTTAAAATTCCTGGTAGGAAATCTGTGAACATTTTTCATTGAAATCTAAGTTTCTTTCTGCATATCAGAAGTTGGGATTCAAAAAAACTGTGAGGGCATTTGTCAAAACTGTGACAAACATATTTCTGACAAAGTAGTACCTTGTGTGCAGCTTCTTGGAATCCAAATAAGAACCTTGACAAAATGCTTATAAGGTTCACACGCGTACCTTAAAATAACGACATGCATGTCAGAGCCTGTAAGAAGACAAGTTGTAAAATACCTGTTGAAAGATAGGATGAAACCAAAATATTGGTGCTTTTTATGATTGAAAATCAGAAATATACAACCACCTTAAGAGTGATCAACGAAGCCACTATCATGTTTTGGGGATAATAACTGAATTTAAGATAGCATATAAAAAGCTGGCTTTCTATTTTTGTAATCTTCGTTTACTACTTTTTTAATCAGTTGCAAGAGCTCTCTGAATATGAAATTTATAAACATATCAAATGCTCTTTCTTCTAATTTCTTATCCCGAAGTCAAGTATCAATAATGAATTGGTTATTTTGAAATTTTTATGGGTAAAACCGCACTTAAGAAAGAAGTTTTTAAAATCAGACAAAACTTTCAACGTACAAGCATAAATTTTTTGTATTTTTGCTATCTGAAAAACATTTATTACAAACAAAAAAACATGAAAAAACTTCTTGTACTTGCTTTTTTGTGGTCTTTATTTACGATTCCCTTTTATGGTGAAATTTATTTGAAACGTAATTTCAAAATTACGGGGAATTATTTGAATTTTCCTGTATGTACCGGAGCTCGTGGTGAGCGTATGGACTTTTATGTAGACGGGAAAAAGGTGCGCGAGATGGTGGTGGAACTTGATGCAGAGCATCCAAATTTTTGGGCGGATATGAATGTTACCCAGTGGAAAGGCCGCACGATGGAACTTCGTCTTTATAATGTTGATTTGAAACCTTCTTTGGACAGTATTTGCGAGTCGAAAAAACCTCGTGGGCATGAAAATATTTACGCTGAGGCACTTCGACCAAAGTTTCATTTTACGGCTATGCGTGGTTGGCTTAATGATCCTAACGGACTTGTTTATTATAATGGACGATGGCATCTTTTTTTTCAACATAATCCATATGGGTGGAACTGGAACAATATGACATGGGGGCACGCTGTGAGTTCTGATTTGGTGCATTGGCGTGAAATGGGAGATGTACTTCATCCCGATGAAAACGGAACTATTTTTTCTGGTTCCTGTATAATTGATTATGACAATGTTCTTGGTTTGCAGCATGGCAAACAAAAAACGCTGGTTGCATTTTTTACTTATGCCGGTCACAGTGGTCACAAATGGTCAGATGCGGCACCGACGACGCAGGGCATGGCTTATTCCCTCGATGGTGGCACAACGTGGACAAAGTATGCACGCAATCCTGTCATTCCAAATATTTGTGGCGACAATCGCGATCCAAAGGTGGTTTGGGATGCAGTTTCGCATTGCTGGATTATGTCACTTTATTTGGGCGATGCCGATAAAGATCATGGTTTCATTCTTCTTAAATCCCGCAATCTTTTGGATTGGCAGGAATTGCAGCGTTTTAGTGTGCCTGATGAACGTGAATGTCCCGGATTTATTCCTGTTAAAGTTGAAGGGAGCAAAGAAATCAGATGGATTTTTAGCGGTGCCAATAAAATTTATGTTGTGGGAGATTTTCGAAATAACCGTTTTATTCCCCTCACTGCACCTAACTGCATGGATCGGGGAGCAAATTTCTATGCTGCACAAACTTTTTTTAATGCGCCTGATGGTCGTGTTGTCCAAATTGGGTGGATGTCCGGAAGTGCTTTCCCTTTCATGCCTTTTAATCAGCAAATGAGTTTTCCCCGTGAATTAAAACTTTTCCATACGTCTACTGGCTATGAGCTTCGTAGTATGCCTGTTCGTGAACTTTCAAAACTTTTTTCACATCCTCCCTTTCACCTTGCTCATAAAGAAGTTTCATCTGCCGACAATCCTACGCAGCATTTTAGAGGTGACAGCTATGTGCTCGATGCCACTTTTAAAGTTGCAACAGGTTTTGCCGGTGAATTTGGCTTTTTGTTAGACGGGTTTGATGTGCGATATATTGCGCGCGAAGGAAAACTTCTGATGGGTGGATCCGATAAACGTGAAGTTTCATTACAACCTGAACAGGGTAAAATTTCGTTACGAATACTTGTTGATGTTGGTTCTGTAGAAGTCTTTGCCAATAATGGAAAAGTGGCGGCAGCTTTTGCTTATTTGCCTTCTGTACGTACTCATCGCGTTGATACGCAAGTGAAAAACGGTTCGGTAGAATTGCAGAATTTAATTATTCATCCCATTAGCTCCACGTGGTCACATAAATAAAAATTATGTCGACTAGATGCAAGTTGTGTGAAGCAGATGCTTGTGGATGAAAATACGTGAGAGAGAACCGTTATTGCAGAAATTATGCTGTTGGGGATGATTTAGTTGATAGAATAAAATGAATTAGGTATGTTTATTCGTCGATGAAGTTTCCTGATTTGTCTACGCAGTTTACCAGGTGGATTTTTGCGTTCGGGTTATTATTTGTGACGGGGTTTATTGCAGTATAACCTGTCATGCGACAGCCAGTCAAAGCAATGGTCATGGGTTCGTTGCCATTAACGGTAAGAAAATCGTAAGAGGCTCCGAGATTCGTGAGTGCGCCGTTGTCTCCGGAAAATGCTTCTACATTAGTAATGGACGTATGTCCCGTACCTTCTATGACAAAGGGATGGATGTTTTCTAAATTTGTGCCGGTATTGGCGATGATGGCACCTTGTGAAATCATCCAATTGCGGTTTTTCTGGTTGTTGCCACTTTTGTAGATGCCAATACTCACGCAGTCCAGATTGAAATTAGTAAGTTGACCGTAAGTTTCTTTTCCCAAGTAGATTCCGCCGTAAACGCCAAAAGTGAAAACATCCATTAGTTGAGCATTGTCGGTGTGGTCAATAAAATAAGAATAGGTATGGCGGGCTATGACGGCGTCAATGACGTTTTTGTGGAAGCTGCGTCCGAATTCACGCATATTGGCAGGATTAACGTGGCAGTGCAGGATGCGCGGGATGTCGTAGCAACGGTCAATGGCTATAAATTGTCCACTCAGAGGGTATCCGTAGCAGTGTTCGCATAGAATTTGTTCGCAAAAGTCTTTTCCGGGTGTACGAAAATCCATGGCCATGTATTCGCCATAAAAAGAAAGACAGGAAAGCGTAACGCCTTCAACAATTCCTTCTTTTGCCATACAGATGGTAGGTTTGTAAGCAATGATTTTATGGGGATCATCGTAAGTTTGTTTGGGGTACCAGAATTGGATGCCACGGATTTGAGTAGCGGATTCTACGGTAATGAAAGGTTTGATAGTGTCTGTAATGACAAATAGAGAGCCCGTAGTTCCATTACCGCTTTCATTCCTGGTGCCGCGCCCAGTAGGGCCATGAACACCGATAAGTGAAACGTTCTTTTTCAGTATGATGCCTGTAGCCACAGGATAACCTCCTTTTACGGGGGTAATATAGAGAGCTCCACCTGAGGAAGACATGGCGTCAATGGCTTTTTGCAGGTTTTTGCGGTTTACGTGAGGAGTATTCGTGGGGAGTACGCCGAATTTCTGAATAGAAAACATGTCTTGGCCTGTTATTGTGTTTGAAAGAATAGCAAAACACAAAATCAATAAGGTTTTAAGTGTTTTCATATAAGTTTTTTGTTGTTAGTTGAGTTTTCCTTCTTTTTCAAGTTGTTTTGCTTCGTCCCAGATGGCATCCATTTCAGCCAGAGTCATGTTTCTAAGGTCACGTCCTTGTTTGATGGTGTGACTTTCAAGATAGTTGAAACGGCGTATAAATTTTCTATTCGTGCGTTCCAAGGCATTATCAGGATTAATATGGTAAAGTCGTGCTGCATTAATAAGGCTAAACAGAACATCACCAAATTCAGCTTCTGCTTGGTCCGCGTTTTGATGGTCTATTTCCGTTTGAAATTCGGAAATTTCCTCCTGTACTTTATTCCAGACCTGAGTGCGTTCTTCCCAGTCGAATCCTACATGGCGGGCTTTATCTTGAATGCGATAGGCTTTGATGAGCGCGGGTAGGGCTTCCGGTACACCTGCAAGAACACTTTTGTTCCCCCCCTTTTCTTTCTGTTTGAGTTGTTCCCAATTGTCTTCTACCTGCGTGGCTGTACTGGCTTTGACCTGACCATAGATGTGCGGGTGACGAAAGATAAGTTTCTCGCAGAGTTGATCGCACACGTCGGCGATGTCGAAAGCATCCGTTTCACTTCCGAATTTGGCATAAAAGCAGATGTGCATCAGCACGTCTCCGAGTTCCTTGCAAATATCGTGGTTGTCTTTGCGCACCAAGGCGTCGCAAAGTTCATAAACTTCTTCAATGGTGTTGGTACGCAGACTTTCGTTGGTTTGTTTACTATCCCATGGACATTTTTCTCTCAGTTCGTCAATAATGTCTAGCAGACGCCCGAAGGCTTCTTTTTGTTCTTCTCTACTGTGCATGTTTGTTTTAAAAATGGAGTGGATTTAGCGAGGCCGAATCCGTTGAAAATGATTTGTTTGTTTGCAAAGTTACAAGAAATCCTCTTGAAAGCGTACAAACGAACCGAAAGGTTACAACCAAAAAACAAAATTTGTTCAAAAAAGTGTATCTTTGCAGGGCTTTTATTTGAAATAAAGACGAAAGATGGAATTGGCAAGCAAGTACAGCTCAGAAGCAGTTGAAAACAAATGGTATCAGTATTGGATGGACCATCAGTTATTCGGTTCCAAACCCGACGGGAGGAAGCCTTTTACAGTGGTTATACCTCCGCCAAATGTGACGGGCGTGTTGCACATGGGGCACATGTTGAACGAAACAATACAGGATATTCTGGTCCGCAGGGCCCGTATGGAGGGATACAATGCCTGTTGGGTGCCCGGTACGGATCATGCCAGTATTGCCACGGAGGCAAAAGTGGTAAACCGTTTGGCAGAACAGGGTATTCAGAAAGCGGATTTGACACGTGATGAGTTCTTAAAACATGCGTGGGCTTGGACAGATGAACACGGCGGCATTATTCTTAAGCAGTTGCGCAAGTTGGGAGCCTCTTGCGATTGGGATCGCACGGCTTTCACGATGGATGAAACACGTTCCAAAAGTGTGATCAAGGTTTTTTGTGATCTTTACCACAAGGGTTTGATTTATCGTGGTGTGCGCATGGTCAATTGGGATCCGAAAGCACAGACGGCTCTTTCTGACGAAGAGGTGGTTTATAAAGAGGAGCACAGCAAACTCTATTATTTGAAATATAAAGTTGTAGGTGAAGAAGGTAAATATGCAGTTGTGGCTACTACGCGCCCGGAAACTATTATGGGTGATACTGCTATGTGTATTAACCCAAAGGATCCTAAGAATCAGTGGCTGCATGGAAAGCAAGTTGTCGTGCCTCTCGTTGGACGTATAATTCCTGTCATTGAGGACGAATATGTTGATATTGAATTTGGTACAGGCTGTCTCAAAGTAACACCGGCTCACGATGTAAATGATTACATGTTGGGTGAAAAATATAATCTTCCAAGTATTGACATTTTCAATGACGATGGCACTCTGTCAAAAAATGCCGGGCTCTATGTAGGTATGGATCGTTTTGAAGTCCGTAAACAGATTGAAGAAGATCTGACAAATGCTGGCTTGATGGAGAAAACAGAGGCCTACACGAACAATGTAGGGTTCTCGGAACGTACCAACGTACCTATAGAACCAAAATTGTCCATGCAGTGGTTCCTTAAAATGCAACATTTTGCAGATTTGGCTTTGGAACCTGTTATGAATGACGAAATACAGTTTCATCCCGCGAAATACAAAAACACTTATCGTCATTGGTTGGAAAACATCAAAGACTGGTGTATTAGTCGTCAATTGTGGTGGGGTCATCGCATTCCGGCATACTATCTCCCGAAAGGAGGTTTCGTAGTTGCCGAAACAAAGGGAGAAGCATTGAAATTGGCTCGAGAGAAAGCAGGTGACAATGAATTAAAAGCTGAAGATTTGCGACAAGATGAAGATGCCCTCGACACGTGGTTTTCTTCTTGGTTATGGCCAATTTCTCTCTTTGATGGCATTAATAATCCGGATAATGAAGAGTTTAAATACTATTATCCTACGGCTGATTTGGTGACGGGGCCCGATATTATTTTCTTCTGGGTTGCCAGAATGATTATGGCAGGATATGAATATACCGGTAAAATGCCTTTCCGTAACGTTTATTTTACAGGTATTGTGCGTGATAAACTGGGACGTAAAATGTCCAAATCGCTTGGAAATTCTCCTGATCCCTTGATGCTGATTGACAAGTATGGCGCTGACGGTGTGAGAATGGGCATGCTTCTTTGTGCTCCTGCTGGTAATGATATTCTTTTTGACGAATCACTTTGTGAGCAAGGACGTAATTTCTGTAATAAGATTTGGAATGCATTCCGTCTCGTAAAAGGTTGGCAGGCAACAGAAGGGCAACAGCCCGAAACGGCCAAACTTGCTATTCGATGGTTTGATGCCTTGTTGAGTGAAACGGCAGTGGAAATGAAAGATCTCTTTTCCAAATATCGTTTGAACGAGGCTTTAATGCTGATTTTCAGACTTTTCCGCGATGAATTCTCCGGTTGGTATTTGGAGATGATAAAACCGTCTTATGGTAGTCCGATAGATGCTAAAACACTGGAAGTTACCTTGCACTTTTTCGAACAATTATTGCAACTGCTTCATCCTTTTATGCCCTTTATAACAGAGGAACTCTGGCAACATTTGTATGAGCGCAAAGACGGTGAAAGTATTATGGTGAGCCTGCTTCAGATTACTCCTGCTAAAGATGGAGGAAAAGAAATTGTGACTGAAATGGAATTGGTAAAAAGTATCATCACGAATGTACGTAATATTCGCAATGAGAAGAATATTCCACAGAAAAAATCTCTGAAACTGGAAATAACAGGAATAAGTCCGGTCGCTATTTACGGCGACGTTATTGTGAAAATGGCAAATTTGGAATCCATTATTTCTGTTGGCAAGAAAAGTGACGGTGCGAGTGCTTTTATGGTGGGTACTACCGAATTTGCTGTGCCGCTGGGCGATTTAATAGATGTAGAAGCTGAAATAGAAAAGGCTGAAGCTGAATTAAAGCATTTGGAAGGTTTCTTGATTGGCGTACAAAAGAAACTCTCGAATGAAAAGTTTATGGCCCATGCACCTGAACAGGTTGTGAATTTGGAACGCAAAAAGCAAAGTGATGCAGAATCCAAAATTGCTACTTTGCGTGACGCTCTTGCCAAATTGAAAAAATAAAGAGAAATGATCTTTTGAAGCTAAAATACAAATGTGTATCCTTAAATTTTTCAACAGATTTTTTATGTTTGTGAGAATATAAGATCCTTTTTTGTGCGAAATAAAAAATATAGAAGGACTCAATCAGTAATTATTTGAGTCCTTCGTTGTTTATTTCCTACCTGCTAGTTTTTTTAGTCTTTTTTCTAAATGATCTTATCCATCAAGTTATCTTTCATAAATATTAATACCGCAGTTTTATAACTGTCGGAGACACTCTAACGTTCGCATTTGTAAAAAACAAGAGGCTACTTGTAAAATCTGTGAGGCCATTTGTCAAAAATACAACAAATATATTTTTACGCAAGTCGTTTGTCTTGGCAAATTCTTTTATACAGGCGTAAATAAGTGGGTTCTATTTTATCCAAACTTTCTTTGTAGTGCCGTTGTTCATACGAATGATATTCACACCACGCGTAGCTTTCTTTATTTGAATTCCAGCTGCATTATAGCGGGCAACTTCTTTTTGGTCTTGCTGAATCACAGAAGGAATGATGCCACTTAAATCTTTTTCCACAATGTTCAACTTTTTCCATTCTGGCGCAGACTTATAATTTGCTCCGGATCCTATTTGAACATATACTGTGCAATTTTTATCTACGCCACTAAATGCATCCGCATCGCAGCTTGGAGCTATTGCAGACATTGAAATGATTTGGACTAGATTGTTGCAATCTTTAAATGCTCCGTCACAAATGTTTGTTACACCTGCAGGCAAGTAGACGTATTTTAGATTGAGGTCACCTTCAAAGGTGCCGATGTCAATTTTTTCTATTCCACCTATATAGAGTTTTTCCAAACAAGTACATCCTGCAAATACACTGTCCTTCAATTCTTTTACGGAAGGCATACTGACTTCTTTTAAATGATTTGCACAACAAAAGAATGCATCGCCAATTTTAGTGACACTTTTAGGAAGATCAACTTTTTCCAATGAAGGACAGTCGTAAAACATGTGTCCGCCAAGTTCGGAAACTTCCGGAAATTCTACTGTTTTCAAATGATAGCAGCCATTGAAAAGATCTTCTTCTACTGTTTTTACGGTTTTTGGGAGGGACACCGTTATGAGATTGTCACAACAAGCAAACATAGATGCCGTCAATACATCATCTTTTGTATAAATGCGTGAACTCTTCCAGATGTCTAAATAAGGGTCTCCACCACTAACAATATGAACTTCGGAGAGGTCAAGGTTTTGCAGATGCCCATATTCTACATATTTTGAATTTGCCCCGTCGTAATCCCAATAATTGTCTCCTCCACCCATTTTACGAATCAGATTGATATCTGTTCCGTTAAGGTTTCCTGCAAGTTTCAAATCTGTCAGATTTTCCACTTCATCATCATTTAGTAACGTGGTTAAAGTTCCTGCCGTTGCCACGTTTACTGTTTTTTGTTGTGCGTACGTTATGATGCAAAACAGCAAACAGGCCATTGATAGTAAATTTTTTTTCATATTCTTTTTATTTTAAAATGATAGTTTGTGTATGGTTATTTCTGCCATATTTTTTCCCCGTTTTTGATCACAATTCCTTTGAATTTGTTATTTACCGGCATTCCCTGCAAGTTGATTGTTTCTACAACTTTTTTGGTGGCATCATTTTTGACATTTCTTATACCCGTAATTTTATTTTTGAGAGCTTCCAAATCTGCTGCTGTGAAAGTGGTTCCATTACTTAATTTGCAATCTTTGAAATCTCCATTATAACCAGGATAATCACAAGGATCATAAAATAATAGATCTCTGGAATTTCCAATGCCTTCGATCCAAAATCCCCCCTCTTGAAGATCATTCTCAGATGCTCTACTATAACAAATGAATAGGCATCTGAATTTTTGATTTTCAATGTTTAGGGTGTCAACAGAATAAACTTTCAGATAATTTGTATTAGGTAAAGTATCTTCTTTCTTTAATCCGAAATCACATAATATCGTGGGTGTGATTTTTTGATTGTCAATCATGTAAATGACTTTTTCTTTTTGATATAAAGAACATTCGTATTTTGTCAGACCGTTATGATTTTTATTATAGCTGTATATTTTCTTACAAGTCATTCCATTAATGGTCGTGTCCCCCTGAATTGTATAATTGATATCATAATTTACTCCTTCAATAAGGTAGTTTTTTAGGTGATAGGTCCAAGTTTTACCTTCTTCCAGGAAGTTGTCATATATTTCCTGAGCTCGTGCAACAGAGATACTACATAGTAAGAGACAGGAAAGAATATAGGCTCGATTTAAATTAAATAATTTCATAATAATAGTTTTTATTTATACCAGATATTATACAGTAGATAATGTGTCTTATTTCAGAGCTCCATTTAAAATCTCAAAAGAAATATTATTATTCTGAATTTCGAAGTTTGTATTTGTTTTGTATTTGATTTGTCCTCCATTTTCAATTCGAACCTTACTTCTTGGCTCCAAAACTAATTCTACGTTATTGAGAAGACCGTTGTTTGAGACTACCAAGGAAGCTCCATTTTCTACAGTGAGTTTTGCTCCATTATGAAAATTAATAGTTCCATGAATGGTCCATGTCGCGTTAGATCCAATAACAGTATGATTATAGCAATGTGAAGATTGTAATGTTGTTGAATCGCTTCTAATATATATAGTATTTCTTTCTTCTGGATTTAAACTTTCAGTGAATCCGTATTGGTCCATTGGACCAATTAAAGGATTAGAATCATCACCATCAGGAGTATCGGGCACATTACTGGGGCAGTTTGCTGGTTTTGGACCAATACCCCAGTTATAATATCCGTCTCCATCTGCATCTTCGCATATAATATCATTATCGCTATAGTTCGTTGTTCTGATTGGAGTAAGTAATGCGCATGTTTCAGCCATATGACTTTGTTCATAAAATAAAAGATAAACATATCCTTGATGTTCTGGAGTCCATGGCCAGTGAAGTCCGTAACTGTTTTTAAAAATCCAGTATGTCAGACCTATTCGACTATCTCCAGCATTAATGTGTATTAAACCATCAAAATCATTACTGACTCTGATGGAGTCTCCTTCTTTTATTGTTCCGTAACCAACTATTGCCATTGCGTGATGTGGGCCAGAATTAATTCCAGAACAGAGGGGGCCATGTTTGATAAGCGCATTTTTAATATCTGAAATATTCGAGTTGTCAATCACTTGATAACCACTGATTTGTACTAATTCGAGGGGAGTCGTGCTGTCACTTCTACAGATCTCATCATATGCATTAAATGGATAAGATGTTTCGTCGCATACACCATGGTTCTTTATATAAACAATAGGTGCTTCAATGGTCATTCCTGAATCTGGATTTGTAGTCCCATTACAACAAGCGGCCTCTTGTTCAGATAAGTCATTATTGTCAAAGATTCTATTATAATAAAGATTTTTTAAGGCTTCTGTACATGCTACTGCAGAGAATGCAGAACAATATCCACTCGGGTCTTGATCTTTAATTGATGTAATCCAATTTTTTCCGTGACGGTTTCTCCAATCAAAATGATCTACATACGGATGTCCCATTGTTAACAATTTTCTCTGTGATTGAGGTTGCCCAACTTCAAAGATACCACTCATGTAGTATTCAAATCCACCCGTAGAAAGATTATCTCTGAGACCTAACATGCGTTTCTTGGTTTCATAATCTTTTAGAGCAACGGGAGTTACACCAGCTCTCCATAGTTTTTTATTGGCAATATTATAGGTGTTTATCTTTTCAATGATAGCCTCTACTTGTTTTCGTTTATTAGCTTCAATTTCATCAGTATATGTTAGGGCATTTAGCTTGCTATTTGTTGAAGAAGAATTAAAAATTAAATTGTTGATTCTTAAAGTTGCATTTTTTATAAAAATTTTCAAAGAATCAGGCTGGATGTTATTTAATAATAGGGTCTCCTCTCCATAATTATTTAATTCAATTGTTGGCTGATTATTGATTTCATCATAAGATTCCAAAAGTAGATGTTCGTGCCCTTTTTTATCTTTAAGTATAATGCGAACTAAATAATTTGAATTGTTCCTGATAATTTGACCGTTTATGGCCAGCGCATTAACATTAAGAGCCTTTCTAAATGGTGTCAATGTTGTATTTTTATTTATACTTGTGTTAATGGAAACTGAATGAGTTGAATTTACTCCTGACGTTAACTTAAAGTAATTTTGCGCATTGATAGTTGTCGAAATTGGGGCAAATATTAGAACAAATAGATAGATAATATGTTTTATAGTATTTTTCATCCTGACAGTGTGTTTTATAATTTAAAATATAATAGGTTGAACTATTCTTTATATATCTTTTTAGTAACAATAAGATTTCCATTAACAATAAGTGAACATAAATAACAACCACTTTCCCATGTGTTTACATCAATTGCCGTTTGTTGTATTCCACTTCCACTGATATCATAATCAGCAATACGTTGTCCTTTAAGATTTATTATCCGTAAACTTGCATTGTGAACATCAGATGGAAGAGTTGTGGTAAAAATGGCATTTGATTTAATAGGATTTGGTATAAGCAATGTGCAATTTTCTTTTGTTGCAGTTGAAATATCTGTAAAATGTTCAAATGTTCGAAATTTGTTACTCATTGTCATCTTTTCTTCTAATGCATTAATACTTGCTTTCTGTAATTCTGATTGTTTGTTTAAGGACTGTAGAGCCTCTATCAATAGAGGAATTAAACCTTGTTCATTAAATAATGTTCGGCCTTTCTCGTCTTGAATTGTCAAATTACCTACTTCTTTTGTAATACTTTCTGTAGAGAAACCATACTGTGTTGGAGAGGCTTGATTTGATTTTAGAGTGACAGGAGTTATAGCATTGATTTTTTCCAAACCATTGTATAATGCACTTTTTTGTACTGAAGAACTTGTTGGTACTGCATTAATTATAGAACCGACTTGTATATTATTGTAGATGTTTGAAGCTGTATTCATAAAATCAATATTATTAACATCTCCAGATAGATTTAGATGTCGAGGATAGCTTCCGTTGAAGTGCATTTTGAAAGAACAAAAAACCTTATTACGTATAATTAGTCCATTGTAGTCATTGATATTAAAGTTGTAAATTTCATCAGTGTAACGATTACTTCCGATATGTGGAAATCCAAGTGAGTCAACATAAACCTGTGATTGCGCG
>JAQVXN010000299.1 GCA_028709135.1 Bacteroidaceae bacterium
CCAAATGAATTGCTAACGTTTTTCTTTTAAACATTTTATACTCGAATCCTACAATTCTGAAAAATTAATAAGAGCGCCGTTTCCAAAGAACATTCATTCTTTCTTTGAGTTTCTCTTCTGCAGGATTCTCCTGCGGCTTCCAAATAGACACCTCTTTCAGTGCATCTGGTAAATACTGTTGATCCACAAAATGTCCCGGAAAGTTATGCGCATATTTGTAATCAGCACCATAACCTAAATCTGTCATCAGTTTTGTCGGAGCATTTCTCAAATGCAGAGGCACAGGTTCGTTTCCCGTTTCTTCCACAATGCTTAACGCCTTTCCGATCCCCAAATAGGCAGAATTGCTTTTTGGACTTGTAGCCAAATAGACCGTAACCTCGGCTAAAGGTATGCGTCCTTCGGGCCAACCAATTTTTTCCACCGCATCAAAAGCGGCATTTGCCAGTAAAAGTGCATTGGGATTGGCGAGTCCAATATCTTCTGATGCAGAAATAACCAAACGACGCGCAATGAATTTCGGATCTTCGCCCGCACTCACCATGCGCGCCAACCAGTAAAGTGCCGCATCGGGATCACTTCCGCGAATACTTTTAATGAACGCGGATATAATGTCATAGTGCATCTCTCCGTTTTTATCGTAAGCCTGAGGATTTTGCTGCAATTCCCGTGTCACTATTTCGTTTGTAAACACGATGGTTTCATTTTCCGGATACGAATTCGCTATCAAGTCCACAATATTCAACAATTTTCTGGCGTCGCCCCCACTATATCGCAACATGGCTTCCGTTTCACGCAGTTCCACCTTGCGATTTTTCAATATTTCGTCCTGCGTCAACGCCCGATGAAGCAAATCTGTTAAATCTGCCTCCGTAAGACTCTGCAGCACATAAACCTGGCATCGGGATAAGAGCGGGCGGATCACTTCAAAAGACGGATTTTCCGTCGTGGCCCCAATTAGCGTAACAATACCTTTTTCTACAGCAGCCAAAAGAGAATCCTGTTGGGACTTACTGAAACGATGTATTTCATCTATAAAGAGAATCGGTGTCGGCGAATCAAAAAAACGATTTGAGCGAGCCTTTTCGATCACCTCCCGCACCTCTTTCACACCACTACTTACGGCACTTAACGTATAAAAAGCCGTATGAATGGTTTGAGCAATAATAAAAGCCAACGTAGTTTTTCCTACTCCGGGAGGTCCCCACATAATAAAGGAGGAGATGCGTTTTTGCTCTATCATTTTGCGCAACACGCCCTGTTCTCCTACCAAATGTTTTTGGCCAACGTAGTCTGCCAAAGTTTGTGGTCTCAATCGTTCTGCTAAAGGTATGGACATTCTTCTTTTAAATGAATGGTAAAAGTACAAAAAACTTTTCTTTTCTCCTTCTTAGCAAAAGGCGTTTCATTTTTATTTTTCGTTTCTTTAATTTGGATGTTCACATTATATACTTTTTCAGAAATCTATTTCCAAATCTTCGTGCAAAGAGTTCCTTTTTCATCTTAAGTGACGCGGTGCGTCATAAAAGAAATGCACTGCGTCATAAATAAAACACAGCGCGTCATTTATATGACGCACCGCGTCACTATTTCTTTCTACTAAGAACCATCAAGACATTCGCCTTTTCGTCTTTCGAATAATTTTCTTTCTCATTTTTATTGAAAATATCAGGAAAGAATCTCAGGATAAAAGAAAAACTTATTTCAAAAAAAGGAACGCACACCTTTTCAATTGTTGTCCTCAAAATTATCGGGAATGGTAAACTTCTGCAAATCATACATGGAACCATTATAAATATCAAAATCAACATCCCCTTTAATGCCGTCTACTTTTCCGACATCGGTTTGTTGCCACAATTTCCATGCACCGTGGTATTTCAATTTCTTTACATAGTAGTGGGCAATCCAGTAAGGGTACTGATTAAAAACGCTATCTCCCAGATATTTTGTTTTAAAATCGTAATTGGTATAGATAATAGGTTTCACGGAATAATGTTTTTCCACAATTCGCAACCAGGTTAATGCGGCCTCTTTGACCTGGGCCGGCGTCAGATCTCCTCTATGCTCTATGTCCAAGACGGGAGGGAGATCTCCCGGTTCCAGATGTACTTGTTTTAGGAAATAATGGGCCTGTTCTTTTGCTGATTCCGAAGGTAAAAAGAAATGATATGCTCCGCGAATAAAATTATTATCACCCGCTTTATAAAAATTGTCGTTAAAATTCTCATCCAGAAAATCAGATCCTTCAGTAGCCTTAATAATAATGAATCTCACAGGTTCTCCATCAATTGTAGAATTGCGCAACAAATCCCAATCTATTTCACCTTGAAAATGACTAATGTCAATGCCATAAATAGAATAACCCGAAGGATAACGACCTTCGCCAAAAATGCCCTTCCATCTAAAGGAAAATGGGTTTACAAAAAAGTAATAAAAAACGAAAACGTAAACCGCGATAATGAGAATCCCGCCTGTCCACAAAGCCCACTTTGGCCATGAACGGAAAAAAGGAACGAGATGTCTCCTCTTCCTGCGATGTTTTGTACTACGGCGTTGGCGCGGTTTAACTGTATTCATTCTGGTTTACAAAAAAGATAAAACTAATCTCCCCCGTACAGAATGGAGGAGATTAGTATTTTGCTTCAAATAAAATTTAAATATGTTCCAATTGCAGGGTAACCGTCGTGCGATCTGCAACTTCGGACGGGCCAAAATACTGAATAGGTCCCGGATAAACAAAACAAGTATTCTTCTTCCATTCATCACGATGCGCAGCAAAGGTCTTGAAAGGTTTTCCATTCAGGTCCACAAGCGCTTTCTTGATAACAGGTTTCATCACACCTTTACGTTTTTCCATGTTCAACATCATCGTGATGGGCACGCCACCTGCAACCCATTCTGCTGCAGGTTTCGTCGTATTTTTTACGATGGCCATGTAACCGGTTTTACCGTTTGCAATCAATTGGGAAGCACTAACGCCCAAAGAATAGCAATAGTCTGCATCAAAATTGGATGGAGCGGCACAACGTCCTTCATATCCGAAGAAATGATGTTGTGCAGCAAACTTTCCTTTATATTTTCCAGCTACTTTCATAGCCTGCAACTTCTGTCCTACCATGGAAGAAAGCAATTTTTCCGTTTCTATCAGAGAAACCTGTACATTTCCGTGAGGATCGCGTTCGCCGGTAAGTTGTTCTGCAAAAGAACGAGGCAGAGAACCTAAAGTAGCTACATTTTCGTCTGACAAATTTTGCAACAACCAGTCAATGCGATCAGATGGCTGTGCATCTGTATATTTTTTAGAAGACAAAACGTCATTCAATTCTCCGATAAGGCGTTCAATAGAAGGAATAAACTCAATCAGGCCTTCCGGAATCAACACCGTTCCGAAATTATTGCCGTCAGCAGCACGGGCAG
>JAQVXN010000018.1 GCA_028709135.1 Bacteroidaceae bacterium
TATTGTTCCGGTTCCTGTGTAAAGATCATAGACAAGTTCTTTTCCAGTTAGTTCGCAAAAATTGCGTACTGTTTTATACAGATTATATGCTTGAGCGTTGTTTGTTTGGTAAAAGCTTTTGGGACCGACTTTAAATTTCAAATCTTCCATCAATTCATAGACAAAACCACTACCTTTATATATATGTGTTTCCAGATCTGCTATGGTGTCGTTACATTTCAGATTATTTACCCATACTATGGTTGTAATTTCCGGAAATGTTTGGTCAATATAAAAAAGTACTGATTCCGCTTGAGCTTGCTCCTCGCTGTTTGTAAAATGAAATTGAAAAACAAGCATTACTTCTTCTGAATTAGACGTTCGAAACATCATATCCCGCAGCACTCCAATTTGTTGGCGTAAATCAAAAAAGCTGATGTGATTTTCATTTGCAAAAATACGAACACCATTACGTACGCGGTCTTGTATGCTATCCATTAAATAGCATTCCTTAATATCCAATACTTTATCGAAGGCGCCAGGGATATGAAACCCAACTCCATTCATATTCTCATATTTTATATCTGCTGCTACTTCGGCATCTGTTAACCAGCGCTTATTACTAAAACTGAACTCTATTTTATTTCTATAACGTTCCGTGTTCTCTGCTCCGATAATGGGCATTACTTCTGGAAGGTTTATTTTTCCTATTCTTTCCAGATTGTCAATGACTTGCTGCTGTTTGAAAAACAGTTGTTTACTATAACTCAAATTTTGCCATTTGCATCCACCACAAACACCAAAGTGCGGACAAATAGGTTTTATTCTCAATTTTGAATATTCGTGGAATTTTACAGCTTTTGCCTCGCAGTAATTATGTTTCTTGCGTACAATCTGCAAATCAACAACATCACCAGGTACCACATACGGTACAAATATAACTAAATCGTTTACCCTAGCCAAAGATTTCCCTTCGGCCGCAAAATCTGTAATTTCTATTTTTTCCAATAATGGCAGTGGTTTCTTTCTCCCCATTTCTAATCTGTTTTTAAATTTTAAATCAACTTTATTTTTGCATATTTTAAGAGGAGACATTTTTCCCCACTGTTTCTAAACTTGATGGTAGCTTTAACATTTCCAGGATCTCCTTCCAAAGACAATATCTCCCCCACTCCAAATCTATCATGTTCCACAGTCAATCCTGATTTCAATATTTGTCCATTTACCTCGACAGTATCGAGCGTATTTCCTTCTGTAACTACTTCTGAATCTGAATTGATCGCATGTAGTTTTCCCCTTGTATGTAAATCTTGTGATACAGCTAATTTGTTCCTATTAAACAATGATTCATGAGGCAACTCAGATCTATATTCCTCCCTCTCAACTTCCAGTCGTAAATATTGTTTGTCTATTTCTTTCAGAAAACTACTTGGCTCACAAAAATCCATTTTCCCATAATGGAACCTCATTTTGGAACAACTCAGGAAACAAAAATTTTTAGCTCGCGTTATGGCAACATAAAAAAGTCGACGTTCTTCTTCCATTTCTCTTTGGGAATACATGGCCATAGAATTGGGGAACAAATTTTCCTCCATTCCAACAATAAACACAGCTTCAAATTCAAGACCTTTTGCCGAATGTACAGTCATGAGAGTAACCATATCCTTATTCTCCGTTTCTTGGTTATCTACATCCGAAAGTAGAGACACCTCACTCAAATAGTCCGTCAAAAGAGCATGAACTTCCTCCCCACTTTCCTTTTGAATCTCTACAAATGTATTCATAGCATTGAGTAATTCGGAGAGATTATCTTGCATGGTTTGACTTTCAATGTCGTGACTTTTATAGGCTTCCTGAAAAATTCCACTTTCTTTTATGATGCGAGAACCTATTTGATAAGCATCCTCTTCTTCTCGCTTTTCAATAAATCCGATGATCATTTCATAAAAAGATTCCAGCTTTTTATGTGTTGCTGCGCTTAATGTTACATTAAAAACAAGCGGATCTTTCAAAACTTCCCAGATCCCTACCTCACTATTAACAGCTGCATGTATCAACTTTTCCATCGTTGTATTTCCAATGCCCCGTGTCGGATAGTTGATAATTCTTTTGAGAGCTTCTTCATCATTTGGATTAATAACCAAACGAAAATAGGCCAAAACATCGCGTATTTCTTTCTGATCATAAAAAGAACGACCTCCATAAATTCGGTAAGGAATCATGCGCTTACGCAAACCCTCTTCAAAAATACGACTTTGAGCATTCGTACGATACAAGATGGCCATATTCTGATATTTTAATCCCTTTTGTGCATGTAATGCATGAATGCGATTGCATACAATTTCACCCTCTTCTACATCACTGTATGCAATATTAAGAACTAACGGCCTTCCTATCTCATTTTTGCTATAAACATCTTTTTTAATTTGTTCTTTGTTGAAAGCTATCAAACTGTTCGCCGCTCCAACAATGGTCTGGGTAGATCGATAATTCTGTTCCAGTTTAAATAGTTTTGCTCCCTGATACTGCTGTGTAAATTTTAGAATATTATCTATTCTGGCACCACGAAAACTATAAATGCTTTGAGCATCGTCTCCCACAACACATACATGATCGTTACCTTCAGATAAAAGCCGCAGAATCTCATGTTGAGCATAATTTGTATCCTGATATTCATCCACCAATATGTATTGAAAACGGGATGCATATTTGTGCCTTACTTCTGGATAATGTTCAAAAAGGAGGTAAGTGTACAGCAGCAAGTCATCAAAATCCATTGCATTAGCCTGATGCATACGTGCCACGTATTTTTTGTAAATCTGTCCTAATGCAGGCATTTTTTGGCGATTGTCACGTTGATATGTTTCTAAATCTGCCATATATTGATCTGGTAATATTAAGGCATTTTTCGCTTCAGATATTTTTCCGCATACTGCACCGGGTTTATACACTTTATTATCTAATCCCATTTCTTTCAAAATTCCATTTATCAAACTCTTACAGTCGCCTGGTTGGTAGATTGTATAATTTGAAGTGAAATGAAGAAGAGACGATTCCTGACGCAACATGCGATTAAAAAGGGAGTGGAATGTACCCATCCATAAAGTTTGCGAACGATCAGGCCCAACCAGAAGAGCAATACGTTCTTTCATTTCGCGAGCAGCTTTGTTTGTAAAAGTTAGCGCCAAAATATTCCAAGGTTTCATGCCCATCTCTAAGAGAAAGGCTATCTTATAGGTCAATACGCGTGTTTTACCGGAACCTGCACCCGCAATGACCAGCGATGGACCGTCTATATATTCTACGGCATTACGTTGCGATTCATTTAAATCATTCAAAAAGTCTGCGTTCACAATTCATCATTTTCTTCATGCAAATTTACTATTAAAATAAGAATCAACTGAACAAAAGTTGTGTTTCTTCAAACAATTAAATTATCTTATAAATTTTGGAGGAAGTATTAATAGTAGTATGTATTCTAGTCTATCATTGATTCCGATAAGTAAAAGTCTTGTTCTTTTTAATCAAAAAAGTTATGCTAATTAAAACTCTGAATGATTAAATTGTTTATGGACAGTTTCGCAAACCGTACAATCTAAGCTATATTTTTACAACTGTCATTGATACATTTAATAAAGAATTGTTGTGACCATATAAAAACCTCATCTTTGTAAAAAGCATAAAATAACAGAAGTTCGTTCCAAAATCTAATGTAAACCCTAAAAGTTGGACCACTAACCTTCTCAATTCCTTTTGGATCGTTTATAGAACCACCTTCTAAATTCATGCCTTCACATCTGTGCCGCTTCTCCCTCTGTTAGTTAAAACGCCGAATCTGACTTTCTTGTGATATATAAGGTTCGCGCAGGGGCCCTATAGGGCTTTTAACTGAACCCTGCTTGTTCCAAAAATTGATTATACAACTTGCTTCAAAATTTCTTTGTTGTGCGTCAAAATATATTTGTTACAGTTTTTACAAATGCGAACATCTGAGAGGTTATCTCGAATATGCTTTTTATCAAATATTTTCCGGAAACTTCCTACCAGGAATTTTTAAAAGTACGTGGCACGTGGCACTTTTCGCTGTAATTATTTTTGAATGAGTGATTTAATAGAGTGCCACGTCAGTGCCACCAGTGCCACATCAACTCTTAAATATTGTAAATTAATAGGGCTATTTTCATTTAAAATACTGAGTATGTGTATTTTAATTTTTACACAGAGAATGTGCTTTTTCGTCCATTTTGGGCCTTTTTGAGCAAAAAAGCAAATTGTTCATGAATTCAACAAAAAAAACAGGCCAATTTGAGCCTGTTTTTACTGTTTCTGGAAATTCGGAATGGACTTTTTGATATTTTTAACGTGCAAAACATGTACATGTACAGATAAATAATTTCGAAACTGGAAGCAAACAGTTTTCTTCTTTTTCTAACATCGAGTTCTTTTTTAATTGGATTATTTACTTGAATTTAGAAAATAAAAAGCGATCAAGCATTAAATATTTCCCACATTAAACGTGAATGACTCCATTAATAATTAGAATAGCGTATGCAATATAAAAAATTATACTGATACAGAAGAAGATCAAACCAACAGTATTCCACGTTTTCTGGGTACGCATAAATTTTTCCGCATCAGTAGTGTTTCGAGCTTTTTCCCACGCCCATTGATTGCCCTTTATTCCAAGTAAAATAGCAATAATCGGCCAAGCAACCCAACCAACAATCGGAATCATTACAATTAATGACCAATATATTCTATTTGATACACCCCATAACCAGGAGAATGTAAAAGCGCCCCAATTCCAACCTCCTATTGAAATGGCCTTATCGTTAACTTGATTTTCATCGTTTGAGTCATTTGTATAGACAGGTTTTGTGAATTTAGTTGCATTGGCATAATCAAAATCAGGTACATCATTTATTACAGTCGGTGTATGCAAATAGGGTTGAATAATTTCCCATTTTAATTGGTACTGACTTGCCAGAACGAGGATATCTCCTAATCGAATAATGACAGATCTATGGTGCACGTTGATTCCATTAACAGTAGAACCATTTGTGCTAATATCTTCAAAAAGAATCCCTTTCTGTGTCACAGAAATTATGGCATGATGGTTACTAACCATATTGAAACGTTCGTCAATGCGCAAATTACAGTCGTAGCTCCGACCAATAAGTATTTTATTATTTATCATAATTCTAGCTGTTGAAAAAAATTCATGATATTTCGCTATACATAAAGAAGGCTAAGTCTTTGTGTAATTAATTACATAAACATGCCTTGTTTTTATGTAGTAGGGATTCTCATTTAATATCAAAAAAAACGACTCTATTTTTTTTGTTGAAATAGATTAAATAAAGTCCCGGTTTTTTTATAGGAAAAATAATCTTAGTCGTTTTGTTTATACTTGTTTCTATAGAAGTTGAAGGAATAGATTTTTTTACTAGGTCTTCGTAAGAAAAGCCGATAAATGATGTTTTTTTCTGTACATATTTATTTGCTGTCAATAAAGAAATATCCGGTGTTTCTGCTCCAAAATTAGCTTCGACAATTATATTATTTTTTAATGTATCAAGTTTGAACGACATTTTACACGTATCTGATTGCAGAACAATTACTCTGTTGTTGTTTATTTGTTCTTCTTTTACATCAGTGAAGCAAACTTTATTACCATTAATCAAAATATCTCCTACAGGTAGCATCTTGTCAAATACGGGTTTATACTCTTTGTTCGGAGTTTTTCGATATTCCACAATATCTTTGATCATTAACATCTGAGGTATATTGTTTTCATTAAGAATAACAATGTTATTGTCGGCATCCTTTTGTCCATAATTTGTTTCAGTAATAATACCTTTAACAGTAGAACCATTTTTTAGCATGACTACATCTGTTAGGCAACTTTGCTGATATAAAGTTTGATTGGGATTCACGGGCACAATACGTTGTTTTGTAATTTTGTCCACATTGATAACTTCAGTAAGATTCTTATTTGTTAGAAGGCTTATAGTCTTACCTGGCTGTTGTTCAATGCATTGTCCTTCAATATCTAGTCCTCCCGTATATTGTACAATGTAATTGACACCAGACAACATATTTCTTTCTCGTTTTGGTCTGCTTACAACTTTAACAGAATCCCATCTTAAAGTATAGCTGTTGGGAGATAGCTCTAAATATTTTATCACAACACCGTTGCTGATAAGACGTACGTTTTTTACCGTCCGATCTTTTGTATAAATGTCACATAGCGAAAGCGTACGACTGTCTCCTACTCCATTATAAGCCTCATTTTTTTCTGCCCATTCTTTCCAGTATTCTGGAAGTTGATTTAAGGGTACTTCGTGGTTGTCAATGGAATTCACAACACTCATAGTCAGACAAATTAATGCTCGTGAAGAATTAAATGTAAGTCCTTCTCCTGGACGTTGAACAGAAGTAAAACCTTCCAACTCAGAACCATTTTTCAAAACTATCTTTTCATAATAATTATCAGCTTTCATCGCTGTTATAAAAGAAACAGCGATGAAAGAAGCTAATAATAAAGAACGCAAATGCATAACCGAATACTTTTTTTAGTGACCAATTTTTGCAAGATGTAGCATGCTTTCATTACATTTCGTAATTGTTGGCATTCCTAATTTTTGTGCAGCTAAACTGGCAATAGATTTTTGTCCTGAAGTACTTCTTGAACAATCCCAAGTTCCTTCACTCAAGTCAATGGATGCAACCCAAAGATCACCATCACCAAAGTCAACATATTTATCATCGTCTGATGCTTTTATGTGACTTGAATTATTGTCAAAGTAGATTAAAAAA
Source organism: Bacteroidaceae bacterium (assembly GCA_028709135.1). Classification (GTDB taxonomy): domain Bacteria; phylum Bacteroidota; class Bacteroidia; order Bacteroidales; family Bacteroidaceae; genus UBA6382. The sequence goes on from JAQVXN010000018.1 coordinate 6,799, forward strand.
TTAACTGGAATCTGAGTGCCGGACAAATGAAAAGCATAACCGTAGTAATAGTATTTATCATTAAGATCGTCCGTGTGATCTGATAAATTGATTTTTCTTATTGTATAATAGTATTTTGTATTAAAATTCTTAACAAAGCCACCATTAATATCAAAATTTAGAGAATTTGAAAATTTTCCAGAAACAAAATCTATATCAGAAACATTTAATGTAGAAGCCCAGGCATGAATATTATGGAATTCAACTCTAATTAAAGAACCGGCAGGACTAGGATTAGTAATAAATTCTTTGTTGGCATTGTTAATTGTAATTTTTTGACTGGCAACGCCCAACAGAACGCCTATGCCCAAATTAGTGTCATCGTAATTTTTTAGACATGAAATAGTTGCTGTTGAAATATTATTAAGGTTACTAAAACTCCAGAATGTGGACTTATCACTAGCTGTAGAGGAAGACTCAACAATATCCGTTACTGAAATCAACGTATACGTTCCGTCAGGAATGCCTTCTAACGAAAATGTACTAGTTTTGTAAGAAGTTTCCGTTTTATACAATCCTTTTACAAGTGTTCCGTTTTGATCATATAAAAGGATAGTAGCCCGAACATATCTATTTGAATTTAATGAACTTAAATTATCCTGAGTTTCCCCATCATAATTTGTTAAAACATTACCGGTATTTACCTTAATGGTTACATTTCGGGTGATATCGATATCATCATTGCTACACGAATAGTTTGCAACTATTGAAATGACAGCTATTAAAACAAACATTATCTTTTTCATAATACAATCGTATTTATTTTTTATTATATACTTCATTTTATTTTGCAACTGTAAACATCCAGCCAATTGAAATCTCCAGAGCATTGACTTTGCACGGCATATTGCCAGCTATATCACTGTTTCCCAAATTATAACGTGCAGCAAAATTTAAACCGCAATTTAGAGAATATTGAGCTCCAAACGTAAGGCGTACGTCATTTGCCTTTAAATTTTTTGTAGCGAAACCACCAATGTTTGAAAATGATAAGTTATCAGGCTTACTGGAGGTGTTGAGTGCAAATGTGGGACCCACCTCAAGAGAAAGCCCCTTATAAACATAGAATTGAGCTAAAACAGGTACTTCAATAAATGATAATTCTAAATTGTCTGAACCGTCCGTTTTGATGATATGTTGTGAATATAGAGCTTCCATTTGGATACCGAAAAGTCCGGTTCCTCCTTTGCCAGTGCCATTATTACGACCGAAATGTATGTTAGCTGCAATTCCACCATGGAATCCAGTACTTCCTTTAGCCCCCATATCTATTCCATCGGGGTTACCTGACAATGTAGAGTAATTAACGCCGACAACAGGCCCCATACAAATTTTATACGATCGTGAACCTGCATTTCCTAAATCTATGCCAGCCTTACTTTGAGCATAAGAGCATGCTGAAATAGCAGTAACTATTAAAAACAAAAACAACTTCCTCATAACTTTATAGTTTAATTATATTAATAAAATGATACAAACGTAATATCTTTTGCAAGTTTAAATGTCCCTGCCTCTACATATATTTTGCGCGTAATAGTAGTAGTAATACCAACAGCATAAGTCGATATGTTACGTGAACCATTTGCAGGAATTTCTATCGTTGTAGAAACCTCCTTTACGGGATTTCCATAAATGTGAATATGTACATTTTGTGTAATATTCGTATTGTTACGAATAGTTACAAAAGGTCCTTCACATCTATCCTTGGGGTCTGCTTTAATTGATGAAGGAAATGGACCGGATACCGTAAATGAAGGACCATAACTGAATGTGAGTCGTTGAGAACCATCCCAGAGACAAAGTCCCTCATTATGAACAGAAATTTTGTAATCTTTTTCAGTAGGTTTACCATTAATTGACAGTGAAAGAGGAAATTCTCTTTCTATACTTGTTGTCATTGACGTAGAGTTCTCACTTTCATTTCCGGAATTATCGGCAAATGTTAGTTCAATCTTACCATCTTGCAATTCTTCTGGTAATTTTATCATGTATTTAAAGCTTTCCGTTTTTCCATTCGTAACTTTTAATTCTGTGTCTCCATTGATATATCCTGAAATGGAACCATTTATCAATTTTAGTAATCCATATTTAGCATTTTGATTGACAATAGCGTAACCACCGACAAAGCCTTCTGCCCAATTGAATTGCGGCGGCAGTATAACCGCACCGGAACCGTTTTTGAAACCGAACATCCCGTTTGCTCTGAACACATTTGGCCCATCAACATCTACGAGTGATTTGTGATGAGTTTCTGATTGGGTATTTTTGTCGTAGATGCTGTAATCATTGTCGTCCACTACAACATTATTGAGACTAACATCGTAGTTACGAATGATATTTCCAGTTTTGTTTATTACATAACCTTTAAAATCTGTTGTGCCACGAGTATAAACAACGGCTTCCCCTTTTTTAAATGTGGAACCGAAATAAATAACGCCTTCACCTGGTTCTAGACCAATTAGAGGTGAACCATTCTCATAAATATATAGGACCTTTTTGTTTTCTTGTTTTACAGATGCCATGCCATCTGAAAAAGGATGAACTTCAGCATACTTGCATTCAATGAGCAATTTTCCATTGATACCCAAAAAGCCCTCTCCTCCCTTGGAACTTTTTACACATAATTTATCTTCAAAAAATGTAGGATATTTTGTTAAAAAGAATGTTCCAGCAACAGGTGTTGCGTCCATTGTCGATTCATTAATAATTTGTTCAATTTTATATTTACCATCTTTATTGGTTAGAGCTAAAGCATAACCATTAACAAAATCAGTAATGGAATCAAAATTTATAGGCAATATTTCAGCGCCGGTTGTGTTTATTATGCCAACCTTACCTCCTTTTTCAACTTTGTAAGTTTGTTTTCCGTAATGTGTTACTGATTGGAACATTGGTTTAATAGCCCATCTTGCACATTGGGCAATGACTTGATGCGGAGTTAGCAATATAAAAGCTATTACAATCCCTACCCTAAAACAGTTAGGAAAATGTATGTTAGAAGAATGTGTCACTAGCTTCAATAGATATAAACTTTTCATTAGTTATTACTTTTAGATTGAGCGTCGTCATATAGTTTCTTTAAATACTTCACTTCACATGCTTCTCCAAAAGAAGAGCCTAATTTAAAGCCGCCCCAAAGAACACCTACCAGTCGACCTTTTTTATCAATAATTGGAGAACCACTTGCACCTCCAAGTTCTTCACCTTGAAATTGGAAGCTATAATCTCCAGGTTCTTTACTGATACTAATTTTGTGTACAGTAGCTTTTAAACCTCCGTCCTGATTATCGAGACCCATGGTTAAACCGGCAGGATAACCTATTGTAAATAAATCTTCTTGCTGTGGTTTCAATGTAGAAACATCTGTGCGTGCATTTTCTATATCGTAAATCATCTTAATCTCATCTGGAGTTTTGTGGTCATTTAGCTGCATAATGGCAACATCAATTTTCGGATCGTCGGATTCTTTCACAACCGTACAACGTGGTAATTCATCTTCTGAATTGTAGTTGCGACCTGGGTATCCAATACGAACATATTGGTGACGTCCTGAAATAGTAATTTTTGAACTTTTAAATGTGTTGATATAACTTCTAATTTCATCTAATGTACAATATCCATTCTGATACAGTAAACAAATAATGCGTCCTAATTCTGTTCCACTTAATGCTGCCAAGTCGCTTATAGTAATAATTTGAGAAACAGGTATCTGAGAAGTTCGAAACTCTTCCATTTTTTCTTTAATTGCAGATTCGGCATCTTGTCCAAAAAAAGAGTTTACATATTCCCATGGCACTGCAATATGACGATTTGTTGCCATCATACCATCCCGATTAATAAAAAAAGCAGTACCACTATAATGAATAGCATCTATTTTGCTTTCTGACAAACCAAATTGCCAAACATATTGATCACCACTTTGGGCCGGAGTTCCGAATATATATTCTTTTGGCCATGTAACACCGAGCTGTTTGAATATTGCCGTAAACTTTGGGTTTTGGAAAGGATCATCATCAAAAGACGCAACAATATAGAATGCACCATGAACGTAAACAGTTGCAGGAGTTAGTTCTACGGGGTTTACATCTGATCTAAACATTTTCTTACCTGCAAAAACCAAACAGACAATAATCATTGCGGCTGCAACAGCGGATAGAATTTTGGGAGCATGACTAGCCTTGATATAAGGTTTAATATCTACCGGAACGCCTCCGCAAACAATACGATCTTTATGTTTTATTTGTACAGGAGTATCTGATTTTATCTTTATTCCGTTTATCGTTGTTCCATTCTTACTATGGTCAATAATATAAGATTTACCATTACGCCCCATTTTTAATGTGGCATGAAATCTACTTACAGTAGCTCCATTCAATTGTATTTCATTTCTGAAATTTGTACCAATGCCATAAATAGCTTTAAATTTGCTATTATCCTCAGGCATAGGTACTTGAGACCATTGCAATTCTACATCCGCAAATCTTACGGCATCTCCTCTACGTATTGGTACTGACATGCCCGGTTGTATGGGCTTGTTCATAACAAAAGTTCCGTTATGACTGTTTTTGTCTTCTAATATGATATCTCCGTTGTCTAATATGGTCAATTCTGCATGTATTGAGCTAACCATATTGCTGTTTAAAATAATGTTGTTCGACGCTGAACGCCCTATTTTTAATAATTTCATAGTTTATGCAGTTTTATTAATAATGAAAATATTTACATTATTCTTTCTTTTGAGTTGTCTTTTGTTGGTTTGTCCTCTTGTTTTGCAGGTTTTGTTTTATCAACATCTTTGGTATCCTTATCAGATTTCTTTTCTGTTTTACGAAATTTATTTTGATGTGTGGAAGTTTTTTGAGATGTTTTTGCAGGAGTATCGTTTTTCTTTATGGATTCTTTTTTTGTTATATTCGAAGAATTTTTTTTCATTGTATCAACTCTCGTTGTATCTGATACCACTTTGTTGTTTTTAAACACTTTACCGTTGTTCATGAAATATATTCCGACAGCCATCAAAGCAAAAACAATGACAATAATTATTATTGAGCTATAAATCAAGCGAGAGCGCTGGTTGGGTACGAGTTTCCAATCTAATTGCATAACATGTGCAAAAGAAACCACGTCATTTCTTGTTACAGGAAAAGGAACATTTGGTGTTATCCGAATACCATTAACATAAGTTCCGTTATAACCTTGATCAGAAATGGTCATTTTTCCTGTTGGATAAATATTTAGAATAGCATGTCGTCTGCTTATAACGTCTGTTGTATCGTTCAGTACAATGTCACAGCCGGATTCTCGACCTATTGATATAACTTTCATAGCAGTTGTATATTTATTTGTTTTCTTTTGAAGAAATAAAGGCTTTAAGCTCATTATTCAATTCATCAACCATGTACTTAACTGGTTGTATATTATTCTTATACTCTTTGCTTTGTTGGAATTTAGTGACTGAATTTTGTATTTTCCTCAAAGATGTTTTGTAGTTCTCGATATTTTGGGAATCCTTTCTCAATTTCTCCAATTCTTTTTTTGAATCTGACAATTTCTTTTCCATTTCACATAATTGACTTTTAATTTTCGAAGAAGTCTCAGAACCTTGTTTTCTTGATATTTCCATCGTGAGGTTTAGATTGGCCTTCTTTAAGGAATCCAATGTCGTTACAACAACTTCATTTTTCAGTTGATGTGAATTTAATGTACTACGTTTTTTTAATACTAGTGTTATGTTGAACACCAAACTAATCAGCAATACAGCTGATAAACATAAAATTAAATTTTTTATTCTTTTGCTCATCTTTTCTTTTAATATTGAATTCGTACACATTTCAATTAAAACCGCAGTCAAGTTGTCGTGACCGCCTCCTTTTTCACGTCCCATCATGTCAACTTTTGATACCAAACTGTCAAGCATTATGGCTAAAGCCGGTTTCGTACCACTTATTAATTTAATAAGTTCTGATTCTGGCATTGTTCCGTGTATACCATCGGAACAGAGCAGAAAGCGATCACCGCGCTCATAGGGCCGTTCGTCAATTTCTACTTCCACATCTGGTTTGATTCCGAGTGCACGTGTGATAATATTGGATTGTGCTGATAATCGGGCTTGCTCTTCCGTAATGATTTTTTGTTTTACCATTTCAAAAACCAAGGAATGATCAAAGGTGCGGAATATTTTTACACCTTTGCGAGCTTGATATACACGACTATCACCAACATGAGCTATTGTTGCTGATGTTTGGCTTATTAGCACGGCAACTACGGTCGAGCCCATCCCTTTCAGTTGTGGTATTTCAACTCCTTTTTGATAAATGGCCATATTTGCACGTATAATGGCATTAACTAATGCTTCACGATTTGCCAAATGTTTGTCCGCTTCCTCAATACCTTTCATTATTTCTTTTACAGCTATAGAAGAGGCTGTTTTTCCTCCTGGACCTCCACCCATCCCGTCACAAACAAGGATAAGAAAGCCTCTATCTGTTTCCATACGGCCAAAGGAATCCTGATTCTCCATTCTTCCTCCAATACGAGAATCACCATATCCGGTACACAAATTTTTTATTGAGAATTGTTCCATATTTCTACTCGTTATTAAATTAACAATAATAATAAAGCCACAATTACACCTATCATACAACCAATCAAAACAGCATTTTTTTCCCCCCAAGCCATGACTACTGATAATTTTGAGGGGGGAGCTTTTAAAGCTTCCTTAATAGCCAACTTAAATTCTTTTGCAGTTTGATATCTGTTTGCCTGATTCTTTTCTGTGGCTTTCCATATTACATTCATTAAACGACCTGTAATTTGTTCATTTTCAGGTAGCTTTGACTTCATTTGTTTTCCTAATGTTTCTGCTTCAGTCTTGCCATCAAAGGGATTATTTCCGGCAAGCAATTCATACATTGTGATACCCAATTCATAAAAATCAGTAGAAGCCGTTATTTGCGCTTGTTTATTTTCTATTCGCAGAATCTGTTCTGGAGCTGAATATTCTGGAGTACCAATAAAACCATAGGAAGAATAACTGTTGCCGACATTCATCCTTGAAATACCCAAGTCCATTAACCTTATGTTGCTCCCTTCTTCTACCATAATATTCGATGGTTTAATATCTCTGTGAATTACGCCGCGAGAGTGAATATAATCCAAAGCATCGAGTACCGAGTAAATGACGTTGCAAATTTTTTCCATGCGATCTGGAATACCAGAAAGATTCTGCTTTACATACTCATCCAATGTCATGCCATGCACATATTTACTTAAAATAAAAATAGGACCGTTATTGGGCGCATATTCACAGTAACCAATCATTTCAACCAAATTAGGGTGTCTAAAAGCCAATGATGCTTCTTGACGAGCGCGTTCTCTAATGACATGTACATTGGCATATTCGTCTTTAACACGTTTAACAGCA
>JAQVXN010000300.1 GCA_028709135.1 Bacteroidaceae bacterium
TTTAATCATCGACTCAACAGAGTCTGAAGCTCTTATTTCATCTAAACGCTGATGAATTTTTTCAGTTATTTTAGGACCATAGGTCCTATCAGCAGTTGCAATTTCCGTACAAACCTTTCTTATTTTATTATTTTTGTACGTGATATCCAAAGCAACGCTTCACTTTCGGATTTACCTCTAAGGTAAACAAATCATAGCATGGATTTTTCATTTCTTCAAGAAGAAAGTTAACCTGTGAGGTAAATTTATTTAGTTTGAAAGGAAAAAGTGATTTGGGTGACAAATTATGATGACTTGCCCCCCTTATAGCTAATACTAGAACTGAAGGGCCAGATTTCTGCCCTCGGTTGTGGCAAGACCAGTTCTCAAGTTGAAAGTTGTGAGTGGGGAATTAAGCTACATTTTGCAGTCGCAACTGGATCAATTTATGGTTCAATTAGTCCAAGACATTAGTGAACGAGATTTTAAGGTATCTCGTTCCGGAAATGTATGACAATCGGCAAGTATCTGGCCTTCACTTCCACGAGCTACTCGTACAGCTTTCCCTGCCTGCTTAGCCTCATTTTGGGGGTCAACTATACATATCAGTAGTAAATCCGAAAAGCTTGTGATATTCTTTTTTTGAGTCATTGGAGCCAACTTCATCTTTAAATGCCCAAGGCACTGTTACTTTTACCGGGGTCCTAATGGCTTTTCTATTTTTATATAAACTTGCAAACCTTATTGTTCGCTATCCCAGCAGCAGGAACCATTCCTGATTGCTCAAACGGTGGTTCTTTAGCCCCCCAAAAGGGATAAGGCGTAAAACCACTAGGAGGAATGCATATGGCTTCACTAACGCATGTCTGCATGTGGTCAGACAACGGCTGGAAGCGAATTACAGCAGAACAAGCCGCCAGATTGCATCCAGGTGGAACCGTATCTGCTCATAGTGGTCTGTTCATGTGTGAACTCTGTGGACAGTATGTCATTCTTACCGATGGAGATATCATAAGACGCTATTTTGAACACAGTGCTTATGAAAAAAGCAAAGACTGTCCTGATCGTAAACGCGGAGCTGGCTATTCAATCACTTATGATTCTCAGGAACACGATTTGCCAATCCGTATTACGGATATATCCTCATCTTCTTTCAGTTTTGAAGTTGGTTTGATTCGTGCGCCAATAAGTTCTCTCAACAAGGACTTCCGTATAGAAATCAAACCAAAGGGAGCATTTGATGTATGCTATGTGTTCACCAAAGAACGTCTGAGACACGACAGTATCACTTATCTTCCTATTGGTGAAAGGCCATTTGAAAAATACACTCTCAGTTTCCAAAATGGAAACGAAAAATTACGTGAATTTTGGCCAGCAGAGATTAAAGGCATTGATCCGGAAGGCACATTGTTTGAAAAAAATACCGGCAAGAGACTCACATATGATGCTGATGTCGAAATTGGAAAAGAATACTACCTTTTAAAACGTGATTACATCTATAGGAAGCCATGCAGCGGTATACAAATACAAAAAATTGCTCAAAAACAATTCAGATGGGAAACTTGGACCCTCTTTTTGGTTTCTGCATCTGCATTTAATGAAGATACAGCCAGATTCTATCTTGACTTACATTGTCGTCTGACAGATCACCCCGTTTCATTGAAACCGGTATGGCCGTTATTTGTCGAAGGTAATTACATAGTAAAGCACAATCAAAGCAGTATGTATATGATTGTCGAGGGCAATGTTGCGGCAGTTAAAACATTTCCCCCTGTAAAAGATCGTCAGCTAAATTACAATTCATCTCATCCAAATCTATATGAGGTGTTTTGTTCCGGCAGACAGCAGTTAATATCTGCTGGCCGTACTCAAGCCTTACAATATACATACTTTTGGAAAGAGCCTCTTGACCAGGTTGGCTTGCATCCAGAAGTTTCAGTAACCGATTTAGCGGGTGCTGAAGTTGATCCTGGCGAGACCGATATTCTACCACTCAACCAAACACTGCGCTTCAAATCAACATTTGATGGCGAGCTTATTATCTCTAGCAATAACCGTGTTGTCGATAAGCGAAAAATATCCGCTGACAAATATATAGAGCTGGACGGGCTATCCTACGGTTTTAGCGTTCAAGTTGTCATTGGTCTTGATGTCACCTGGAAAATCGATTTCAAGAAACAACAGCCTATCGTTGCAAAGGACGAAATTGAAATTCTGAAGCGAATTACTAATGTATCAGGGGCAACAATCCCAGCTCCGCACGCGTTGCGAAACATATTGGCAGGCTTGAATTGCTATCCGCAGGTATGTCAGTTGATAAGAAAATGTATTAAAAATGGCGCCATTAATGAGCAATCTTACCGTAGATTACAGGAAGCTTATCGTCGCAGGAACAAGAATAGATAAGGAGATTCTTTATGAATTACATCAGTCTTCTCACTCAGGAAGAAAAAGCGGACCTCTGCAAAATCATTGACGGTAGATATTTTAAAAATATCTTCAGAAGTCATGAGCCGGAATTTACTAGAATACAAGGCGGATTCAGGGCAAAATCATTGTCAAAAGAACAAGCACTGTCAATTGCGATAAACAATATTGATGAATCCTTTATCGCAATGGAGGTCAATAAAAGGGTAGATAACTGGCTCAAGGAAATCCAGGAAAAGATAGAGAAACTTGAAGGGGAAGGTTCAACGCATGACACTGCATTGGCAGCCACCTTACTTGACTCTGTCTTTGCCAATAATGTTGATCTATACCTCAAGCTTGCAGGAAAAGCTCTGGATATGGATGCTCGCTCTGAGCTTAAAAAAGCAATGGCATACATTGAGGAGAAACACCATCTACTTGATATAATTGAAACCACAGATCAAAGTGTCCATACTATTAAACTTGAATACGAACATAAGATACAAGAACTTGAACAGGAAAGGAATGCACTAAGATCAAAGTTGGCTGAGGCAAACGAGAAGATTACTGAATTACAAGTCGTGTCAAGCGCGGTTCAAAGTGATAATACCGTTGCCCTTGCTCAATTTGACGATACAGCTGCCTCTGTTTTCCCATCTGTTAGTAGCGATGAAATCGTTTCTTTATGTAGTGTTTTTTTAGATTATAATGGAAATAGTCGACTTATTCGTTATGCTGATTTGAACTACGATGGACGCTTTCATATTTTCCGCAAAAGTAAAGATAGCCCTCCCTATTTCAATAATAGAGATAAGCTTTACTATAAGGACGGCCCTTCCAATGAGGGTTTCTATGGCATTTGGACTTGGACTGCAACTCCGAGTGCGAAGGTTCCGTCCAGGGACCATATAGATTCCCAATACAACACGGACCTTGATGCCATTGAAGTGATTGTCATTGCAAAAGCAACAAATCTTGATAATCTGATTAATCTGCTGAAGAATGAAACCAAATACCA
>JAQVXN010000301.1 GCA_028709135.1 Bacteroidaceae bacterium
TGAATGCTACCGTCGGTTCTTTGCTTTAGTGTAAAAGTATAAATTTATAAAAATAAATGAGAATTTTTTTGTAAAATTAACGCTTTCCTCTTGAGAAAATTACATAAATTTGGTAAGATTATATAGAACATTGTCAGAATTGCTATTATAACAGAAAAGAGTAACATTAAACCTCTGCCAGTGGGTAGAGGTTTGTTTTATTTACCCATCAAAGACCGTAAGCTACAAAGATTTAAGAGAAAGTTTATAAGGCTTGGGTTGCAAGGTGATGGATATATTAGGGGTTGCAAGGAGTAATTTCACAACAATACATAAATAAGGGGATCTTATTATGGCACAGATTAATCTTACTAATATTAAGAAAATTGAAAAGCAACGCAACACTATTCATGATAAGGTATATACCACATATACTGCCTTCGAGATGGAAGGATCCAAATATATTCAAATTGATACATATGGGCGAATTGATCGGGAGAACCCAGAAAAACTTAGTCAATCCATACAGCTTGACCGAGAAACTGCCAAGTATCTGGTCAATCTATTGACGCAAGAATTCAACTTAAAGTAACGGAGGTGCCAATATGAAATACGCAGAAATACCACCGCATGCCCCTACACTAATGGAGTCAACTCGAGCAATCGGATATTCTATCGAGGCGGCCATTGCGGACATTATTGATAACAGTATTGCTGCGGGTGCCTCTACGGTTGATATTGATTTTTTCCCGATTGGTGAGTCCTATATTGCAGTACTGGATAATGGTTGCGGCATGGATCAAGATGAACTTATCCATGCAATGCAATATGGTAGCCAAAGTCCATTAGACCGTCGAGATGAAAATGATCTGGGACGATATGGGCTGGGTATGAAGACTGCTTCATTATCCCAGTGCAGAGTGCTGACGGTTTTATCACAAAAGCAAGGAAAACTGTCTGGTTGCCAGTGGAATTTAGATCATGTAAGAGATGTTGGAACGTGGTCTCTTATCTTACTTGAACAAAATGACATGGTAGCATTACCGTGCTTTTCTAAAATACAGTCCTTGACAAATGGTACTTTGGTTGTTTGGCAGGAGCTTGACAAATTCGCAGTAGGTGAGCACGATATGGCAGATGCGTTTTCTCGAAAGATGACCAACATTCGAGAGCATATCTCTTTGGTGTTTCATCGGTATCTAAGTGGAGAAGCAGGAATAAAAAAGCTTGAAATTCGAATGAACAATTTGCCTGTTACCGCTCAAGATCCATTTTTGATTAAAAAAAGCACACAGCTCATGGACGAAGAAACGATTATAGTTCGTGGAGAAAAAGTGAAAATAAAACCTTTCATTTTACCTCATACTTCAAAGCTTACACAAAAAGAGCTTAAGGCTCTGGGCGGAAAAGAAGGATTGCGAAAACAGCAAGGATTTTATATTTACCGCAATAAAAGGTTATTGATATGGGGCACTTGGTTTAGGCTCATGCGTCAAGGTGATCTCTCTAAGCTTGCCAGAGTTCAGGTGGATATTCCAAACTCTTTGGATGATTTGTGGACACTGGATATCAAAAAATCTACTGCTATTCCGCCAGAGGAAGTAAAACAAAATCTTGCTGTGGTTATTGAAAAAATATCGGAAGGGAGCAAGCGAACATGGACATATCGGGGAAAAAGGGAAACCAGAGATGATATTGTCCATGTATGGAATCGTATGATTTCGAGAGATGGTGGTATTTACTATGAAGTCAATCCGGATCATTTGCTTGTCAATTCCATTGTGGAGAAATACCCAGATTTACAGCTTCCCATGGAAAATCTTTTGCAACAAATCAGCTTATCCTTACCGCTAAATTCTCTCTATATTGACTTAACAAATGATGAGAAATTGGCAAGCGATAATGATTCAGTTGCCAATGACATTATTGCACTTGCAAAAACTATTGTGTTGGCAAGCCATACAGAGAATGAAAAAAATAAAATGTTTGAAGCATTAAAGCTTTCAGAGCCATTCTGTTCCTATATTGAGGAATTGGATCTTGCGAAAGAAAGGGGCGAATTCGGTGACAAATAACATGCAGTATATCGTTGGTAATGCCACAACAATGATCAACACTAAGTTTGGAGATACGCTTCCCTCGTTAGAAGATATCTATGCAGAAGCGGAATTTATTCGTAATGCCTTTGCCGGAGCTTATCCAATCAGCGATGAAGAATTCATGCAGGTTAAAAGGACTTTGGCATCAAATATTCTACACTCCATAGGTACGGCTATTTCTCTTAAGGGCAAGGATTCAGAGCACCAATCTTGGTACTATGTCCAAGAAAATGACGAGTTCTACTGGAACCGATACCGTTCCTATTTGAAAAGCGTAAAGCGTTGGGGCATTGAAGTTGTAAACCGTTTGGGGGAAACAACAAACAACATAATGGACGACTTGGGAGACCCAAAGGATCATGCACGCCCGTTTCAGCGTCGAGGACTCTTACTTGGTGATGTTCAGTCAGGAAAAACAGCAACTTATACTGCAATCTGCAATAAAGCTGCAGATGCTGGCTATAGGGTGATTATTGTTTTGGCTGGCATGATGGAAAATCTGCGTGTACAAACACAAGAACGCTTAGACGCAGAATTTGTTGGGGTTGAGAGTAAGTATACTCTGGATAAAAAAGCTGACCAAGAAATTAGGAATATCCCTGTTGGTGTGGGAAAAATTCCACCTATCAATCAGGATAAGCGTGTTGCCTGCTTTACCTCAGTAGCTACTGATTTTAATAAAGCCACTTTAAAAGCCTTGGGCTTGAGCCTGCGTACATACAACGGCACGGCTCTTTTTGTAGTTAAAAAGAATAAAAGCGTACTGAACAATTTATATAAATGGTTGGTTGAGAATAATGCCGCTCATGACACGGGACTTATTGATTTACCTCTTTTGCTTATTGACGATGAAGCGGATAACGCTTCTGTCAATACAAATTCGGAAGAAAAAGACCCTACGGCAATTAATAAAGCAATTCGCAATATTTTAAACTGTTTCCGACAAGCCTCCTATTTGGGGATTACAGCTACTCCGTTTGCCAATATCTTTATCAATCCTGACACAGAAACAGACGAAGATACCAAAGATTTATTCCCCAAGGATTTCCTCACCGTTTTGCCGACACCAGAGCTATATATAGGTGCAGACAAAATTTTTGGCAACGGAGATGCAGATGATTGGAGCGAAGACGGAAACTCTCAAAGAGTGGAAGGCCAGTATTCAAACTGCTTAATTCCTATTGAAAACAAGGAGCAGGCTTCATTTTTTGTATTTAAGCATAAAAAGTAACTGGCAGATGAATTATACGATTTGCCACCAAGTTTACGAAAAGCAGTGAGCTATTTTGTGCTTGCAACCACAATCTGTGATGAGCGCAAGGATTCC
>JAQVXN010000302.1 GCA_028709135.1 Bacteroidaceae bacterium
TTGCAATGGTTTATGATTCAAGGAATCGCATGCTGCTTTACAATAAAGGGTTAGCTTTTGAAGGTCTTGGAGCATATGATTCAGCTCGTTTTTATCAAAAATTTTATGTACCATCTTTAATGGAGGTCGCTAGCCTAAAACGTCATTTGAATGATTTAGAAAATAAAGGTCATCAGCATGAAATTAGCGTAGATTATTTGCAATCTCGTTTTGGAGAAAATGACAATATTAGAGGTCTATCTTCTATTTCGTATATTCGTAAATTACCACGAAATACTTACAAGGGTTCTATGAATTATTGTGGTCGTGATGGTTATATTGATGAGACAACGGAGGATTCATATTCGGAAGGAGGTACAGGAGTTCAAGTCATAGGGGAATTGGATCATAAATTTTCTTCTCTTTGGAGTGGAACATGTTCTTTTGGATGGAGTAATCGTTATTTTCCAAGTTGGCAGACTGGGTTAAAAATTCAGCATTATTTGAAAAACGATTGGAGTATAGATATTCATACAGGCTATCGCAGAGTTGAATCAAATTGGCGGTATTATCGTTTAGATTCTACATTGATTAGTGGTTCTTCTAATTATGAATATGGTTGGATTTTTGATAAGTGGGCAACGAGTCATAAGAATTTATATAATATAGGTATAGGGATTACAAAAGATCTATGGCCTGTATTCTTCAGTGGGAAATTAGATGCTTTGACGTTATCACGGAATATATATTTTACGTCATCAATTCAGACTAAGTATTTTCTTACAAATGACCATATAACGAGTGTCGTCGCACAGACTGGCGTAGGAACGGCTCCAGAGGCTTCTGTTTTGGATAATGGATTGCCTGGTTCTTTCAATCGTTTAAATACGATGGTTGGTTTAGGGGGAAATTTAATGCTTACCTCTCATCTTTCTGTTATGCTGATGGGAAACTGGTATACTTTTTACAATCAAACTAACAAAATAGTAGGGAATGAAAAAGAATATTATGAAGATGTGAGTACGCGTTATAAAAACATGTTCAATATTTATGTTCAACTCAATATTTCATATTAATCTAATTTAAGGAGATGAAAAATATTAGATTTGTTATCCTGTTAATAGGATTGGTTATGCTGATAAGTTGTGGGATGCTTTTGCCTAGAAAACATGCAAGTGGTTTTTATAGCATTATTGCGGCAGATAAGAATAATTCAGCAGATGCTCGCTGGGCTTCTTATTTATGTAAACATCTGGACAAACGTTGCTCAGAGTCGGAAGCCGTTAAAGTGTGCGAAAAGGCGTCAACTGGTCAAAAACAACTTTTTCGAATCATTATCCATGAAGATTCTTTGTCATCGAAGGATTATTACATCAAATATACCGATAAAGAGGTAACCCTTAGTGCTCGTAATGATGAGCAAATGACTTGGTTAATGTATCAATTTATGGGGATGTTGGGCTTAAAAGATCACCGTTTTGATGTGTCTGATTTACCTCCTGCTATTTGTGATTTTGGACAAGATCAGAGTGGAAATTTTGCATTTGAATATAGGAGTGTTTATATGCCTTCAAATAATAACCCCGAATTATTCCCTATTACTGGTGTTGGCAATATTGATTATGATTGGGCTCTTTGGGGCCATAATTTACATAAAATATTGGATCAGAATACTCCAGGTATATATGCTACTGTTGATGGTTCTGAAAATCAAGATCAATATTGTTTTTCGTCACCAAATCTTTATAATGCGGTCGTAAAATATATTCTTACAAATTACGGAGATCATAATAAAAGCGGAATGCCTGTTCGTTTTGTAATTATGCCAAATGATAATGATATTGTTTGTCAATGTTCTTCATGCAGAGCAAAAGGGAATACACGTACTTCAGCAACACCAGCTGTGACATCTTTTATTGAAAAATTGGCAAAACGTTTTCCGGATTTTTTGTTTTTTACGTCCTATTACCAAACGACTGCTACATTACCTACTCAAAAGTTTGGAAAAAATGTTGGCGTTCTAATCAGTACCATTGATTTACCTATGGTTTCAGGGTTTGATAGAAGTAAAAAAGGTGAGTTTTTTGCAAATTTGTTTAGACAATGGGGTAAGTTATGTTCTCATGTGTATGTTTGGGATTATTGCCGTAATTTTGACGATTATTTTACCCCATTCCCGTTTTTGGAGATAGCTCGAGAGCGTTTACTTTTTTATCAAAAATACGGTGTGAAAGGTGTCATTTTTAATGGAAGTGGCAGTGATTATGCATGTTTTGATGATATGCAGACATATGTTCTTTCTCGTTTGCTGATTAATCCGAATACTGACGTGAAAGAAGGTTTTGACCGATTCTTTCATATAGTTTATCCAGAATCTGGACCGTTGTTAGCTTCGTATTATGAGGCGATAGAACGAAGGTGCAATGAGCGCAAAGTTCCGCTACAGATATATGGTGGTATTGAAGATGCTATCAAAGAATATCTTGTGCCCAACGAATTTACAAGTTTTTGCAAGAACCTGGATAACATATCCAAGCATATCAAAGGAGGAGAACGTACACGGCTTAATCGTTTATTGACAGCATTAAATTTTACGCAAATAGAATTAACGCGAACACCTTATGCAGAGGATGGTGAAAATAAAGATGTCTCTATTTTTTTAGAAAATTTGAAAGGTCATACTGCTTTTACTGATATGTCAAATTATAGAGAAGCAAATGGAAATTTGAATGATTATATAAATTATATGAGCAAGCATAAAATTTCCCATAGTGAAAATAATGGAGATCTGCTTACAGCAAAGACTTTTAAGGTTCGTTCTCTCCTTGACGAAGGATCTAAGCCCATTTCTATTTTGACGGATGGCTATTGGGGTATTCCGTATGATTATCATACAGGCTGGTTAATTGTGACCTCAGATACGTTATCAGTGGAATTTTCTGCTGGAAATGTTTCTCATGGCGTTTTAAAAATAGGTTTTTTGAATGCCAATAAGTGGCATCTTGTTATTCCGCAGAGTGTTTCTGTTTGGCAAAAAGGTAAGAAAATTTCAGAAGTAAGACCTCTCTTAGATGATGAAAGTCCTTTCCAGCGAGTTGTAGTTAGCGTAAATGTAAACCGTATTGAGGCAAAATATCCAGTTCGATTGGTCTTAACAAAATCAAATAATAAGATGGCTGTTGATGAGGTTGAATTATTTAAGAAATAAATATGAAGCCGTTTGTGATGTTTATAATTTGTATGTTATGCTTTTTTTCCTGTGCAAAGAAAGTCGGTCCTACAACTGTGCAAGTAGAGGATTCTATACGCCACTATTATCCCTTGGTGCTTGGTGACAATTTAGATGTTGTTTACAAAGTGACTAATACAGGGTTTTCTCCTTTGGTAATAACAGATATACAACCTTCATGTGGTTGCATCATT
>JAQVXN010000303.1 GCA_028709135.1 Bacteroidaceae bacterium
AAGGTTTCTATCCAGACGGCATCTGGACAGCCCCCACAGATGCAGCCTTAAAACACGACATCAAAATGAGTAAGGCTGTAGGCTTCAACGGGGCTCGCCTGCACCAGAAAGAATTTGAAGAGAGATACTATTACTGGGCAGACAAATTGGGTTACATTACATGGGCAGAATCGCCAAGCTGGGATCTGGATATTAATAATGAACTGGCTGTACGCAATTTCTTGAGTGAATGGGTTTCTATGGTAAAACGTGACCGAAATCACCCATCCATTGTCACGTGGACTCCGCTAAACGAGACATGGAGCTGCCAGGATGGCGTTTATGTACGCTTTGTAGAAGACCTTTACAACATTACCAAAGGCATTGACCCGACACGTCCTATTAACGACGCCAGTGGCGACAGTCACGTAAAAACAGATATCTGGTCTGTTCATGACTATACGCGCGACCCACAGGAACTCATCAACCACTTCACTTTCAAACCAGGAAAAGAGCCCTATCGAAATGACGGCAACAAGGATTTCCTCGCCAAATATGACGGCCAACCATACATGATAGATGAATTCGGAGGTCTGCCTTGGATCAAAGAATCCGAAAGATCCAGCTCATGGGGATATGGAGGACAAATCAATACACTCGAAGAATTCTACACTATTTTGGAAAAAGAAGTGGATGCCCTTAAGGCAAGCAAACATATTGTGGGTTTCTGCTATACACAAATTACCGATGTAGAACAAGAAAAGAATGGCATTTACTACTATGACCGTACACCTAAGTTCGACACCGCTCGCATTAAAAAGATTTTTGAAAGAATTCCTTCTATCATTGAAAACACTCAGGATTTGAACGACTGGAAAACGAAATAATTATCTTATAATCCCACACAAAATGTCGGAGTTCGCAATTTAGTGTTACTCCGACATTTTGTGTTCGTACAAGTTTTATACGTTGCAAATCATAAATTTTCACTTGAAGCCTTACTAACTGCCAATTTTTAATTGTCCCTTTAGATATCTTATTTATAGGCCCCTATTCAGTTGGACTTTTGCAGAATTTTTTGTACAATTTCGAGATACAGTCGATCACTGCATTTAGTTATTGAAATCGTAAGATAACATTCAAGAAATTTCTATATTTCTTTTATATTCGTTCAAAAAAGGCCCTATCAAAAGCAAAACTGACAACGACTAACCTATGCTCTAAATATCTGATATTTTGATCAAAAAGATCATTTTGAGAGACAAACTCAAAAAACTTTTTATCAAAACGTTCCTTTTAGTTTATTTTTCATCTCATCTTGCACTTTTATTGAAATATTTTGTGCAACTTTGCAGAGTCGATTACACAAATCGATAGTTAAGTAACAAGTAATATAATATTCGCACTCTATCGGGATGATACAGTGCGATTTTTTTATCATCTGACATTTCATTCCTGAATAATATAAATGTCCAAATGAATATGTTATTTACTTAACAATCTTCCAAATAACAGTATTTTAAAAATCCAAATATATGCGATAAGAAAGCGCATATACAATGAAATTTGCGAAAAATGCAACAAGATAGAAAGACTATTTTTCAGGCCATAAACAACAAATAAAAATGACCTAACATTTTGTCCGTGCCACTTTTTAAATGTACATTTGTATTATAAATGAATAGAGACTCAAAAGATAATTCTATGTAAGATTTTCAAGCTTATCATAAACTTAAAATTAATTTTGACCGAATGAAAAAGAAGAACAGGGCAGTTTTTCGATGTGAAAAGCTTCTTTTAGGATTTGTAGCAATTATTGTTTGTATTTTTATATCCTGTAAAGGTTCCACACAACACCCAGAACAAGAAAACACAAAATCAGTCATTACTCAAAAGCTAAAAGGAGCTACATCAAATACAACCTTAGAACAATATATTAAAGAATATCATTCGGACAATAATACCATTGGAGAAATATTAGCATTGAAAGAATTAGCCATTCGCTATCGAGACTCTCTAAAATTCGGACATTCATTGACATATTTTAATCAAGCACTTTCACTCAGTGAAATAGATCAAGACACCACAGAAATTATCTCTATCACAAACGAAATTGGAAATAATTACCGCGGCATGCACATTCTTAATAAAAGTCTTGGATGGCACCGCTATGCTCTGGAAATGAGCAACACCTATAACGACAAAAATTCGTTAGAATCAACTATTAATAGGCTCAACAGCTTAAAAGGCATTGGTTGTACTCAGTATGAATTACAAAACCTAACCGCAGCTGATAGCGCTTTCAAAAAATGTCTCGGAGGCTACCAAAAAGAAGGAATGCACCTAGAAGAAGCTTCCATCAATACCTATCTTGGTAAAATCTTTGAAACAAAACACCAAAACGACTCCGCCCTAATCTATTACAGTTGCGCCTTAAAACAACAGTGTAAAGGAGGGACAAATACGGACAGAGGTATTGCATATTTAAACATCGGAAATGTTCTTGAAAATATGGGAGATAATTTGAGCGCAGCAAAATATTTTGGAATTGCATACACTTTAATTAATAAGACTGATAGCATCGAACGCTCCATACAGGTTGGTCTGTCAATAGCCCAAGTAAACATCAAATTAGGAAAACTTTCAGAAGTTGCAACTTATTTGAATTTTGCGCTATGGAAAGCTCAAAAACTCCACTCCTTTTCCCTTATGAGTGCACTATACAAAATTCGATCATTGTATGATCAAAAATCAGGTAACACCAATCAAGCGCTTCTTGATCTTCAGCAAGCACAGATCTTTTCCGATAGCATGTATGCAAAAATAGAAAATGAAAGGAATTTCTACCTCAAACTAAGCTACGATCAACAACAAAAGCAGAAAAAACAACTAGAAAGTTCAGAACAAGTAGAAACGTTGAAAAAGCGTAATCTTCACTGGGCCATTGGAATCATGGTCACCATATTACTTCTATCTGCAGGCGCCATTACTATTCTGGTATATTTCTTACGTTTGCGCCGAAGAGCTGCAAAAATGCAGGATCACATGGAATCTGTGAAGAATAATTTCTTCACCAATGTTACCCATGAATTTCGCACTCCACTAACAGTAATTCTTGGTTTCAGCCACGAATTTCTAACCACAAAAAACATTAATGTTGATGAATGGAGAGAAAAAATGGCCATTATAGAAAGACAGGGAAAAGGTCTACTGCAGCTTATTAACCAATTATTGGAAATTTCTAAAATCCACGCTACTATCGGAGAAGCAGAATGGAAACAAGGCAACATTAACCCTTATATCCGGATGATTATAGAGAACCACAGACAATTAACTAAAGAGAAACAAATTAAGATGGTTTTCTCACCGGAAAAGCCTCTACTACAAATGGACTTTGTTCCTCAA
>JAQVXN010000019.1 GCA_028709135.1 Bacteroidaceae bacterium
TCGTACTTGATAATGAACAATTAAGTATGAGACAGGCAAAAAAAACGTTTTGTAGCTGAAATACTGGCTAAAATAACTTCTCAACATTGATTTGAACTATGCAAGCAAACAGTCTGCGGAATTAAGGTTCAATAAAAAAGTTCTGTCTTTTAAGAAAATCATGATTTCAATAAAGATTCCCTTTTTATCGTCTAAAGGAACTCCAGTAAAAAATATTTTTGGCCTTCATAACAATCATTTTGCAGGCTCACAAAAGAATTCTTTTGAACATTGTCGTCTTTCAGAAAAAAGAAATTAAAAAATGGCAACTTAAACTTTACCTTATAAATAGAAAGAACTTCATTATTTTTTCATACTTTTGCCCTCCAAAATAGTAACGGTCAGAAAATAAGCATGCAAAATAATCTTGTAATAGTCGAATCACCCGCAAAAGCAAAGACCATCGCACGTTTTTTGGGGAATGATTACAAAGTGATGCCCAGCTACGGCCACATCAGAGATCTGAAGCAAAAGAGTTTCAGTATTGACACGAAAACCTTTGAACCTGAGTATGAAATACCGGCAGACAAAAAGAAGGTCGTTGAAGAATTGCTAAACGAAGCAAAAAAAGCGAGCAACGTCTGGCTAGCTTCCGATGAAGACCGAGAAGGAGAAGCCATCTCGTGGCATCTGGCAGAAGTATTGGGCCTAGATGTGGAAAATACGAAACGCATTGTATTTCACGAAATCACGAAAACAGCTATTCTCGAAGCTTTGCAACACCCCCGCAACATTGAATTGGACTTGGTTAATGCGCAGCAGGCTCGGAGAGTGCTCGACCGCATCGTAGGATTTAAACTGTCGCCGGTTCTTTGGCGAAAAGTTAAGCCAGCCCTTTCTGCTGGACGCGTACAAAGTGTTGCTGTAAGACTCATTGCCGACCGAGAAAATGAAATTAAAGCTTTCCAGATACAATCGAGCTACGTCATTATTGCTCAATTTGACATCACAAATAAAGATGGAGAAAAAAATACCGTCAAAGCCAGCCTGAACCGACGTTTTCAAACAAAAGAAGAAGCCCGCGATTTTCTAGAAATTTGCAAGCAAGCCTCTTTTACCGTCGCCGAACTGACCAAGAAGCCCGTAAAGCATTCGCCTGCGCCCCCATTTATGACGTCTACTCTACAACAGGAAGCCGCTAGAAAACTAGGATTTCCTGTGGCGCTCACCATGCAAATTGCACAACAACTTTATGAAGCCGGACTCATCACATATATGCGTACCGACTCGCTCAACCTGTCCTCTCTCTGCCTCAACAGCAGCCAAAAAGTCATTACTGATACGATGGGCGAAGAATATGCCAAACCTCGTCAATATCATACCAATGCAAAAGGAGCACAGGAAGCACACGAAGCTATCCGCCCCACTTTCATAGACCGCGCAGAAATAGATGGTACATCGCAACAGAAGCGCCTATATCAACTGATCAGACAACGTACCCTTGCTTCTCAAATGGCCGATGCCCTCTTTGAGCGTACCACGGTAACCATCTCCATTTCTGGACAAGAAGAAACATTTGAAGCCGGAGGTGAAGTGATGAAATTCGACGGTTTTTTAAAAGTCTATCACGAATCTACCGATAACGAAAACGAAAGCGAAGAAACCATAAACCTTCTACCTCCCATGAAAAAGGGGCAGAACCTAATTCGCAAACAAATTAACGCTGAGCAACGTTTTACGCAGCGTCCTCCACGCTACAACGAGGCATCGCTTGTTCATAAAATGGAAGAACTTGGTATCGGGCGACCATCTACCTATGCCACCATTATCACTACTATTCAACAACGTGGTTACGTAGAGCGCGGCAACAAGGACGGACAGGAACGCATCAGCACGCAGCTCAAACTCAAAGGTGACAACATCACGGAAACGGAAAAAACAGAAATAGCCGGAACCGAAAAGAATAAACTTCTCCCCACAGATGTGGGTATGGTTGTTAACGACTATCTTTTACAGGAATTTCCGGATATTCTGGATTATAACTTTACAGCCAAGGTAGAAAAAGACTTTGATGCTGTGGCCGAAGGCAAAAAAGAATGGACCAAATTGATGAAACGGTTTTATGACAAATTTATCCCAGAAGTTGATAAGGCTCTCAATACTAAAACCGAACATAAAGTTGGAGAACGAATATTGGGTACGGACCCGCAAACAGGCCGCCCAGTATCGGCAAAAATAGGACCTTATGGACCTATGGTGCAAATGGGAAACGTAAACGACAAAGAAAAGCCACACTTTGCGACCCTGATGAAAAGTCAAAGTATTGATTCCATCACGCTGGACGAAGCCTTGGAACTCTTCAAGTTACCTAGGGATCTTGGCGAATTTGAAAGTTACAAAGTTGTTGTTAACAATGGCCGTTTTGGACCATATATTCTCTGCAACAAAAAATATGTTTCCATTCCAAAAACAATGGATGTGATGACAATTAATCTGGAGGAAGCCACACAACTAATCATACAAAAACGGGAAGCAGAAGCTGCCAGTCATCTAAAAACATTTGAAGAAGATCCCAAGTTGGAAATTCGCACAGGACGTTTTGGCCCATACATCGCATACGACGGCAAAAATTTTCATCTTCCTAAACAGCTCGCCACCAAGGCTAAAGATCTCACGATGGAAGAATGCCATGAAATTATGGCCAAACAGCCCGAACGTACGGGTACACACCGCAAAACGGCCACTCGCAAAACGGCAAAAAAGAAATAAATGAAAAGTATTATCCTGCTGGGTTACATGTGCGCCGGCAAAACGACCGTCGGCAAAACTTTGGCCAAAAGCCTAAATCGTTCTTTCTATGATCTCGACTGGTATATTGAAGAACGTTACCATAAACGCATCCCACAAATTTTTGAAGAGAAAGGAGAGCAAGGCTTTCGCGAACTAGAACGCCGTATGCTACATGAAGTTGCAGAATTCGAAGATATTATACTGGCTTGTGGAGGTGGCACTCCATGCTTTTTCGACAATATGGACTACATGAATTCGCGGACCATAACGATTTTTCTGAAAGCTTCTCCAGAAATTATTCTAACACATCTCAAGTTAAGCCACACCGTAAGACCGTTACTGCAAGACAAAAACGACAAAGAACTGGCAATTTTTATTGAACAACAATTAGAAGAGCGTATGCCCTATTACAGTCATGCACATTATACTTTTAATGTCAACATACTCGACGACTACAATAAAATAAATCTATTAGTTAACCACATCAAAGGAGTCCTTTTAGCACAAGAAGATGGCAAAATGGAGAATTGAAGATTCCGCCGAGCTTTACAATATTGGAGGCTGGGGCATTAACTATTTCGGAATTAATAAAAAAGGGCACGTTTACGTTAGCCCATTGAAAGACAGTACGCAAATCGATTTAAAGGATTTGGTGGACGAATTAGCAGAAAGAGATACAACGGCGCCCATGCTTTTGCGTTTCCCTGATATTTTGGACAACAGAATTGAAAAAACAGCCCAGTGCTTTGACAAGGCTGCCAAAGAATACAAATTTACCGGCGAACATTTTATTATTTTTCCTATTAAGGTCAACCAAATGCGACCCGTAGTAGAGGAAATTATTAGTCACGGGAAACGTTACAACCTGGGATTGGAAGCTGGTTCAAAACCGGAACTTCACGCGGTACTTGCCACAAATATGGAATCTGACAGCCTTGTTATCTGCAATGGGCACAAAGATCGGAACTATATTCAATTGGCTCTTTTAGCGCAAAAGATGGGTAAACGTGTTTTTATCGTCGTAGAAAAAATTGAAGAGCTCGAAACCATTTTCTCGACAGCACAAGCTCTTCATATGCGTCCGGATATTGGGATCCGCATCAAACTCGCTTCTTCAGGAGCGGGCAAATGGGAAGAAAGCGGTGGCGACGCCAGTAAATTTGGTCTCAACTCTACTGACTTGCTCGAAGCCCTCGAATTTTTGAAAAAGCATGACATGACAGACTGCCTTAAACTCATGCATTTCCATATTGGCAGCCAAATTACAAAAATACGCCGTATTCAAACAGCTCTTACCGAAGCTGCTCAGTTTTACGTGCAACTCCACCAAATGGGCTTCAATGTCAAATTCGTAGATTGCGGAGGAGGACTAGGCGTAGACTACGATGGTACACGATCTTCCAACAGCGAATCATCTGTTAATTATTCCATTCAGGAATATGTTAACGATTGCGTTTACACCTTTGTAGATGTGGCCAACCGCAATAACATTCCACACCCTGACATTATCACGGAAGGCGGCCGCTCTCTGACAGCACACCATTCCGTTCTCATTTTGCAGGCCTTTGAATCGACTTCACAGCCGTCCATGGACGAATCTTGGGAAGCGCAGCCAGAAGACCACCAACTTGTAAAAGACTTGAGCGACATTTGGGACAATCTGTCAGCGCGCTCCATGTTGGAAGACTGGCATGACGCAGAACAAATACGCGACGAGGGGCTTGACCTTTTCAGCCACGGGCTGATTGACCTCAAGACGCGCGCACAAATTGAGAGTGTTTATTGGAGCATTACGCGCGAAGTCAATTCCATTGCTCATTCTCTCAAACACATTCCAGAAGAATTACGCCGCCTTGACAAATTGCTTGCTGACAAATATTACTGCAATTTTTCACTTTTTCAAAGCATGCCGGATTCTTGGGCTATTGACCAGCTTTTCCCCATCATGCCGATTGAAAGACTCAACGAAAAACCTGACCACAACGCCACACTGCAAGATATTACCTGCGATAGAGACGGAAAAATAGAAACTTATATATGCCGCGACAGGCAAACCAATTATATTCCGCTGCATGCTATCGAAAAAGACCGGCCATATTATATAGGTGTATTTCTCGTTGGCGCTTACCAAGAAATTTTAGGCAATATGCATAATCTTTTCGGTGATACCAATGCTGTTCATATTTCTGTTCACGAAAACGGGGAATATTCCATTGACCAGATTATTGACGGAGAAACTGTAGCAGACGTACTCGACTATGTACAATATGATCCCAAACGACTCGTACGCAGACTGGAGTCATGGGTTACGCGCGCTATCAAACAAAATAAAATATCAGTAGACGAAGGGAAGGAGTTTATCAGTAATTTCCGTTCTGGGCTTTATGGCTACACCTACTTGGAATGAATTTTTACTTATAAAAAAGTCAGGTAGAAATTTCTTTCTACCTGACTTTTTCTATAATAAATTAAGAGGGCTTTCTTAAAATATTATTCTTTATAATCGTAAGCGTGACGTGGATAATCGATTGTATAATGAAGTCCTCGACTTTCCTTGCGCTCAATAGCCTGTCGCGTAACTAAATAGCCCACGTTTATGGCGTTCCGCAGCTCACAAATATCACGAGTAGCTTTTACACGCTTAAAAAGCTCCTCTGTTTCTTCATAAAGTAAGTCAAGACGAGTCCAAGCCCGATGCAAACGCACGTTACTACGCACAATGCCTACATAATTTGACATTATCTGTCCCACTTCGCGCATATCTTGCTTAATCAGTACTTTTTCCTCATTCGTCATGGTGCCGTCATCGTTCCATTCAGGAATATCATTATTAAAATCGTACTTGTCTATTTCCTCCAGACAATGTTTTGCCGCAGCGTCCGCATATACCACAGCTTCAATTAGAGAATTACTAGCCAATCGGTTACCACCATGCAAACCAGTACAAGAGCACTCTCCTACTGCATATAAACGATGAATAGAACTTTCTCCGTTCAAGTCCACCAAAACACCTCCACAGAGATAATGGGCACAAGGACAAACGGGAATATATTCTTTTGTGATATCCAAGCCTATACTCAGGCATTTTTGATAAATATTCGGAAAATGTTTTTTCGTTTCTTCTGCATTCTTTTGCGTCACGTCAAGACAAACATGATCCAAGCCGTGCATTTTCATTTCCTTATCTATTGCACGAGCCACAATATCACGCGGAGCCAAACTTAATCTTTTATCATACTTCTGCATAAATTCTTCTCCATTTGGCAGTCGCAAAACACCACCATAACCACGCATCGCCTCTGTGATAAGATATGCCGGATGAGTTTCTCCTGGATGATAAAGTGCCGTTGGATGGAATTGTACAAATTCCATATCTTTTACAGTAGCTTTGGCACGGTAGGCCATCGCGATGCCATCACCTGTCGCAATATTTGGATTCGTGGTAGAAGCATAGATAGCTCCTATTCCACCTGTAGCAAGCAAAGTAACTTTTGAAAGGAAAGTATCCACTTTTCCCGTATCTGGATCCAATACATAGGCGCCATAACACTCAATGTCAGGCGTGCGTCGCGTCACCTGAATACCCAAATGATGCTGCGTAATGATTTCTACTGCAAAATGATTTTCCAAAACAGTAATGTCTCGATTTTTACGCACAGCAGCTATTAAGCCTCGTTGTATTTCAAAACCAGAATCGTCGGCATGATGAAGAATACGAAATTCGCTATGCCCACCTTCTCGATGCAAATCATAAGAACCATCTTCTTTCTTATCAAAATTTACACCCCATTTCACTAAACGTTCGATACCTGCAGGCGCATTTTCGACCACTTGTTTCACGGCAGCAGGATCGCTGATATAGTCACCAGCCACCATTGTGTCATGAATATGTTTTTCGAAGTTGTCTTTTTCCAGATTAGTAACCGAAGCGACTCCCCCTTGAGCTTTTGCAGTATTCGCTTCATCAATAGAGGTCTTACATACCAGGGCCACTTTACCCTTTCCGGCATTCGCCACCTGTAGGGCATATGACATCCCAGCCACACCCGAACCGATGATTAAAAAATCAAATTTACGAATCATAATTCCTTGACTTAGTAGGCACAAAAGTACAAAAAGGTAGTCGTATAAGAGCCTTAAAACCTTAGTTTTTTGTAATTTTGCAGTCGCAAGCAGGTTTGAGTCCCATTCATAAGGTTCATGCCGTTTACTTAGCGGTTTTCCTGCCATGAAATTATCGTCAATGAAAAAAATAAATTCCCACCTCGCGCCGATGAGACTAATATTATTTTGTCTGATCAGTGGATTTTTCTCGCTACTGCCTTGTAACGCAATATATTTGCCCAAAGAGCAATCTGTAGCAGTGCGCGACACTTTTTATATGGAAAGTGCCGACAGTGATTCTGTCGCTCAAGATTCCACGCTCAACTGGCCTCAGAACCTCCGGAATTCTCTTTCACAATTGATCAAAAATGAAATGTTCGAACACACTCAACTCGGAATGTATGTGTACGACCTCACAGCAGACTCTGCTCTGTTTGACTTCGGCAAATTGCAACTAATGCGCCCGGCGTCGGTTTTAAAATTACTCACATCAATTACCGCCTTAACAAATTTGGGAGGTTCGTACCAATTTACTACACGTCTTTATACGACGGGAGAAGTCAAAGACAGCATTCTTTTAGGTGATGTTTACATTAGGGGCGGTTTTGACCCTCGTTTCGGAAGTGACGATATGGAAGCCTTCGTCGAAGCCCTTGCTGAAAAAGGTCTTAAGAAAATAAACGGCAACATCTATTCCGATATGTCACTCAAAGACACCCTTAAATGGGGTGAGGGCTGGTGCTGGGACGACGATGAAAGAACGTTGCGTCCTCTGCTTTATAACGGCAAAGACATCTTCATGAGTAAGTTTTTTGAAAAATTAAATGATAATGGCATTGCCCATCCACAAACGTACTCTGAGAAACTAATTCCTGCCGATAGTGTAAAACTTACTTCAGAGCGCAGTCACACCATGGATCAAATTCTGATGCGTATGCTTAAAAACAGCGATAACCTTTATGCAGAGGCTCTTTTCTATCAATTTGGTGCAAAAGATGGTAGCAATTATCCCTCGGCAAAAGTTTCTGCCGCAAAAGTTAATAACTTTATTCGTTCTCTCGGTTTGGACCCCGACGACTACAACATTGCGGACGGTTCCGGACTCTCCTTATATAATTATGTAACGCCGCAACTCATTGTACGAGCTTTACGCTACGCCTGGCAACGCAACAATATTTATCTTCACCTTTTCCCTGCTCTGCCCCTTGCCGGTGTTGACGGCACTTTGGAAAACCGCATGCGCTCAGGATACGCATTCTCTAATGTACACGCCAAAACGGGAACTCTTCGCGGCGTCAGTTCTTTAGCTGGCTACGCCACTTCCGCAAATGATCATCTGATCTGTTTTTGCATTTTAAATCAGGGCATACGTTCCAACAATACGGCTCATCGTTTTCAGGACAAAGTTTGCAAAATCATTACGCAACCTTAATTCTTCTTCATTTATTTTTCTGCTAAGTGATACATTTCGCATCCTAAAGCCAGAAAAGCCCCTGAACCATAAACCTCCGTCATATCACGCGTCACTTTTTGCGGATCGGCACCAATAGGTTGCACATAGCCCAGTTTCCCATTCGGGAATACAGCACTACACATAGCTTGCCATCCACGAATGACAGTTGGTAGGTACTCGACTCTGTCAAGCAAATGTGCATTTATTCCAAAAGCCAAAGCATAAGTGATAAATCCCGTACTACTCGTTTCAGGTGCCGGATATGATGCAGGATCTAATAGACTCGCATGCCAAAATCCGTCTGGCTGCTGCAAATCTTTCAATCTGCAACTCATTTCTTGAAACAGCCTTACATAATATTTTCGTTGTTTTTTCTTTTCCGGCATCATTCTTAGGATTTCAGCCAGACCAGCCATTACCCATCCATTTCCCCGTCCCCAAAAAGTTTTTCTACCATTTCGCTCTAGTTTGCCAAAATAACGCGCATCACGAAAAAACAAATGCTCTTCGCGATCATAGAGTAAATCTGTCGTCGCCTTATATTCATGATTCATGAATGTCAAATATTTTTTCTTTCCTGTCAGTAAATACAATTTCAAATAAACGGGAGGTGCCATAAACAGGGCGTCACACCAAGACCAACGATCAAAATTATCTTTTCGTTGATTTCTCAAATCTAATGGCGCTTTGCTGGGGTGCGATGTAACAAAATCCAGTCGTGCTATTGTCGGATCACACAACCTATTATCCCCACCATATACTTCTGCCAGCGCCAGCCACGTCTGCGCCACAGCAATATCATCTGCATGATACATTCTGCCCCCAAGCTGCCATTCATTACGCTGTCCTATTTTCCACAGCCATCCGTAATACGTATTGTCTCCCCACAATGCTTTAGCTAATGCAGCCCAATGATTCATTCCTACAAAAAGAGCCCCATTTTCCCAGTTGGTGTCTGCAGAATGATGTTGGTCATAATGATCCATCTGCCAAGCTGCTACCCGTTTCATTAAAGCGGCTACGCTATCCTTTTGCAATACTGTTTCCGCTTTCGTTGTGGCGCATAATAACGAAACAAATACAAAAATCCATGCTATCCGAACGCTTTTCATCATAAAAATGTTAGTTAGAAGGTTTCTTTCCAGCGAAAATAAACATTATTCTCCGTTTAGCAAAATACATTTTCTACTTCTTCCTGTAGAAGATCTCGTTTCTTTTTGCTACTCACGTACTTTTCATTATTTTTGCCGAGATGAAACGAGTTATCATTGTAGGTGCCTCTTCGGGCATGGGTTATGAAGTCGGCAAACTCCTGTTGGCCGAAGGTTGGCAACTTGGCATTGCAGCTCGCCGCGAAGACAAACTCCGCAGCTTGCAGGCCATTGCACCGCATCAGGTCACGATAACCTGCTTAGACGTTACTTCACAAAGTGCGACGGATTGTCTACGCAAACTCATTGAAAGCATAGGTGGCATGGACCTCTTCTTCTACGCTTCCGGCATCGGACATCAAAATCGCACGCTGGAACCAGCTGTAGAACTCGACACGGTGCGAAC
Organism: Bacteroidaceae bacterium; assembly: GCA_028709135.1. Lineage (GTDB taxonomy): Bacteria > Bacteroidota > Bacteroidia > Bacteroidales > Bacteroidaceae > UBA6382. Next base: position 9,884 of record JAQVXN010000019.1, read on the forward strand.
AAATGCCATGGGCTTTACACAAATGATCGATGCAGCTTTCAATTACTTTGCCACACACCATGGCGGTCACCTCGCAGCCATCACCAGCATTGCTGGAACAAAAGGTCTCGGCGCAGCTCCTTCTTACTCGGCTACAAAGGCTTTTCAAAACACCTACCTCCAATCCTTGGAACAACTTGCCTCTATGCGGCACCTTCCCATCACAATAACCGATATTCGACCAGGATTTGTGGATACCGATTTACTCCATGATGGGAACCATTATCCCCTACTTATGAAAAAAGAACATGTTGCGCGTAGCATCGTGCACGCCTTGCACCATCATCATCATGTGGTTATACTCGACACTCGGTGGCGCATTATCACTTTTTTCTGGCATCTTATTCCAAATGCCATTTGGCGCAAAATGAAAATCTGACCTTTTTCATCAACATGAAAAGGTTTTCCTCATTCTACTCCATTAAAAAGAGCACATCAGATCTTGTTAAAATGTAGCAGGATCTTTTTTCGATTCAGTCGGTAAAGTTGTGGATTTAACAAATTGCGATTATTAGAAATCGCCCATTTTATGTTTCTGTCGGAGTTCATTATCAAGATAACTAAAGTGAAATCCAACTCAGAAAGAGTATGGATTCGTTTAGCATTAAAAATTTAGGTTACAACAAATTCGGTTGGGCTTCGCATCAATCTGGCATCGCGAATTTAAATACTTCCATTACATTCCCTATTTTTAAACAACATAGGTTCGGACTTTAACGCGGTCGAAACATTTTACTTCGTAGGGCCTTTGAGACACTTGATACATTTCATTATTTGGCTGAAATTCTATCAGGATATGTGTTCTAAATGAAAGATCACTTTTTATTCTATGTGACGCGGTGCGTTTCTTTTGTGACGCGACGCGTTTCTTTCATGACGCACTGCGTTTCTTTTGTGACGCACTGCGTCACCAACTTTGATTGAGCATGTAAAAATTTAGGAAACACGATCGAATCAATTCTTTGAAAGCAACGAGTTTATTTTACGTCCCGCGCCCTAAATAATCCGTAAAATCAAAATAGTCAAACATGCCCCTTTTGGTAGTAACAAGGACAGGATACCCTTATAGCCGATTGGTTTTCTTTGCATGAAGCAAAAGCAATATTTTATAGATCATTTAAACAAGGAACAATTTGTTAAATCCACAACTTTACCCACCGAGCCTTTTTTCCCCGGCAAAAAAACATTCCTTAAAGATTTTTTTAATGATTCGTTTCCAATTCGTTGTCAAATGAATAGGGAAAATCACTTTCATTGATCCCCCGATATTTGTTTGGCTGGGCACTCATTTGAAAGACGATGTTGGCTCCATTTTTTAAATCCTCACGTCTCAGAAAATTTTTTGTATAGGGTTTTCCATTGAGCGTCATCGCTTTAATGTAGCGATTTTGAGAACTCTGCCCGGTTGCCGTCATAATAACTGTTTTACCCGCAGGCATATGAAGTCGAATTTGATCAAAATAGGGAGCACCTAATGCAAACTGATTTGAACCGGGGCAGACAGGATAAAAACCCATGGCAGAAAAAACATACCAAGCAGAAGTTTGTCCATTATCCTCATCTCCACAATACCCATCCGGTGTTGCACGATAGAGACGATCCATGACTTCGCGTGTCCAATATTGCGTCTTGTAGGGTTGTCCAGCCCAGTCATAAAGATAAATGATATGCTGGGCAGGCTGATTTCCGTGAGCATATTGTCCAAAATTCATAATTTGCATTTCCCGAATTTCATGAATCACACCATGATAATAACTGTCATCAAAGTCAGGCGCCTGGACAAAAATAGAATCCAACATCTTATTAAAATGTTGCTTGCCACCCATTAGACTAATCAAATCTTTCGGATTATGAAATACAGACCAAGAATAATGCCAACCATTTCCTTCCGTAAAAACGTCGCCCCATTTCAAAGGATTGTATGGCGTTTGAAAACTCCCATCTTGCTTGCGTCCTCGCATCAGGCAAGTTTCTTTGTCAAATAGATTACGGTAATTCAAAGCATGAGTACGAAAAGGTGCCAACTCCAGCTCGGACTTGCCCAAAGCCTTGCCAAACTTATAAATGCACCAGTCGTCATAGGCATATTCTAGCGTGCGTGCAGCACTTTCATTAATGCCGGCATCACATGGCACATAACCCAATTTATTATAAAGTTCAAAACCAAGGCGCCCCGTAGAAGATACCTGCGGATGAACGGCATTCGCACCATGAACAACGGCCTTCCAAAGCATTTCGGCATCATAGCCTCGCAGACCAGACAAATAAGCATCTGCAACTACTGATGCGGAATTATTACCCACCATGCAGCCTCGATGACCAGGACTAACCCATTCTGGTAAGAAATTGCTTTCCTGATACATATTGACAAAGCCCTCTTGAATGTGAGTATTTATCTCGGGATAAACCAAATTAATCAATGGAAATAGAGCTCGGAACACATCCCATACTCCGAAGTCGGTAAACATTACGCCTTTTTCCACAGTTCCTTTAAAAGGACTATAATGAACGGGATTGTTTTGAGCATCATATTCATAAAAACTGCGTGGAAAAATCAGGGCACGATAGAGACAGGTATAAAATGTACGAGCATGATCCAGATTTTTGTGATCTACTTCAATACGCCCGAGTTGTTTGTTCCACTCGGCCGCACCAGCAGTTTTTACGTTTTCAAATGTTCGGTCTCCCAATTCCCTTTTCAAGTTAAGTTCCGCCTGTTGCAGACTAATGAACGATGATGCCACGCGCACCATCACCGCACCCCCATTGGAGCCAAAGCCCACAACACCTCCAGCGTGCTCGCAACTTACATGCGTCGCTTCCGTATTCAAACTGTCACCATCAGCAACAGCTCGATACGTAAAATCATGATCAAATTGAAGGACAAAATAGTTTTTGAAATTTGCAGGTACGCCACCACTATTTCGCGTCGTGTAACCCACAATTCTGCGTTCCGATGGAATAATGGTCACAGCAGAACCATGGTCAAAAGCATCTACCGTAAGATAAGCCTGCTGTCTTTTGGGATAAGTTAGACGAAAAATTGCAGCGCGCATGGTGGGCGCCACTTCTGCTGTCACATTATAATCAGCCAAATATACCTTATAAGAATACGGCGTCGCCTCTTCTCCAAAATGAGAAAACCAACTTGCACGTTTTTCTTCATTCATAAGGGGTTTCCCCGTCGTCGGCATCAATGAAAAACAGCCATAGTCGTTAATCCACGGACTGGGTTGATGTGTTTGTTTAATGCCTTCCAGTTTGTGTATAGTGTATGTATAGCTCCATCCGTCTCCGTTTTTTCCGGTTTGCGGGGTCCACGCATTCATGCCCCATGGCATAGTGATGGCAGGATAAAGATTACCGGTAGACAATTCAAAAGTAGAAAGTGTACCCACCAAAGCATTTACCAAATCAACGGGACCACCTGTTTGACCGGCAAAAATAGACGTAACAACAACCAAACTGGAAAAGAGAGTTATGAGATATTTTTTCATAAATTGAATTTGAACATTTTTTGATAAAAGAATGAGGGCGTAAGTTACGAAAAAAAATTAACTTTGCCTATTCTAAATTATAAAACGGCATCAGCAATGACTCAAGAGGATTTTATGCGTGAAGCCATTAGGCTCTCCATAAAGAACGTATATGAAGGCGGTGGCCCTTTTGGCGCCGTCATTGTGAAACGAGAAGAAATTATTGCTTGCGGCGTTAATCGTGTGGTACCGGAAAATGATCCCACCTCCCACGCCGAAATCAACGCCATTCGCGAAGCCTGTCGGAAATTGGGCGTTTTCGACCTTACGGGATGCGAAATCTACTCTTCCTGCGAACCTTGTCCGATGTGCCTTTCAGCAATTTATTGGGCTCATTTGGACCGACTCTTTTTTGCAAATACCAAAGAAGACGCAAAACGCATTGGCTTCGATGACTCCATGATTTATGAAGAAGTGAGCCGCCCTATCATAGAAAGAATTTTACCTACAGAAACCTTTTTGCGTGATGAGGCCCTTAAAGCTTTTGATACATGGCGCAAAAAGCCAGATAAGATGACCTATTAATCAATCTTTCACAGTAATAAATAGGAACGGGGACAGCAGACCATTTCAAAATGCCTGCTATCCCCGTTTAATAGTTACGTCTTCTAGCCTCTTCTATTGCGCAATCAGTTCCAATGCTATACTGGTCATCGGGTGTT
>JAQVXN010000020.1 GCA_028709135.1 Bacteroidaceae bacterium
GCAGTGCGTCACAAAGAAAACGCGACGCGTCACAAAAGAAACGCAGTGCGTCATCAATAATGAAACAAGGTAAAATTACAAAGGATTGTTGAAATGAAGAAATAAATAGCGAAAATATTCTTTGAAAAACCCAAAAAACTTTTGTAATTCCGATGAAGAAAACTTTAGAAACGTTCTGAAAGTACTTTGTGGCTAGTGGTTTAGAATAGTTGAGGCAATCTTGTTAAGGTAGATTTGTCTGGGAAGTTCTGAAAAAGTCCTAAAGAATTTGTGGCCTTGTGTACGCAAAAAATACATCTTTAGGAGTAAAGGTGTTGATGAGGCTAGAAGTGTGGGGAGAATAACGATTCTGTGAGAAAAAGGGTTACTTCTTTTTCAATAGTTTGTTATATTCGGCCGGATGGCGAAGGAGGGAAATGGCATCGTGCAAGACGGAGTCTGTCTTAAACCCATTTTCAATCATACCTTTTTGATAGTAGTATCGATTGCAGATTTCTTTGTTGAGAAGTTGCTTGATTTCCTTTTCCCAAGTGTCGAGGTCTCCACTCAGATTGTGTTGTAATTTCTTTTCCAATGCAGCAATTTCCGGGGCGGCAGTCTTGTCATAACCTTCGAAGTGTGCAATTTTCTTTAATTCCTGCAAAGCCTTATAGGTCTGACGATCATAGGTGAAATCACTCTTAACGAGTGAATCTTTGAAAGCTTGGTAATCTTGGTCCGTAATGGAAAATTCTGCAGCAGGGGCTATGGAGGTATGATGAATGCGATATTGGGTGACGAAATCAAAAAATTGGTCACTGATACGAAGGTATGCGAGTAAATGTGGCAGGCTGTCGGCTTTTGAAATCACATCGGGAGTGATGCCGCCTCCATCACGAACTTTGCGTCCTGCAACGGTGTGGAATACGTGGGTCAAACTATCCGGTGTGCGATAGACTTCTCCGTCCTGACTGCGATGACTGTAATCCAAAGCCTGAATGCAACGTCCGCTGGGAATGTAATAATGGCTCGTGGTCAGTTTGAGTAATCCACCGTAGGGTAATTCATGGGGTTGCTGAACGAGTCCTTTTCCAAAAGTACGTTGCCCGAGTATTACGGCGCGATCTAAATCTTGCAACGCTCCACAAGTGATTTCGGATGCTGAAGCAGATTGACCATTCACAAGGACTACAAGGGGAATTTGAAGGTCTTCCGGCTCGCGACGTGTAAAATAGGACGAGTTTGCAGACTTTGTTTTACCTTTCATCTGCAAAATGAGTTTGCCTTTCGGCACAAAGAGATTTACAATGTTTACAGCTTCGATGGCGAGACCTCCGCCATTATTGCGAATGTCTAGAATTAATGAACGAGCTCCTTTTTGTTTGAGTTCATGAAGAGCCTGTTGCACGTTTTGAGCACAATCTTTGGTGAAGGTGCTGAGAAAAATAAAGCCGATGCTGTCGGTGACCATACCGTAGTAAGGTACAGCCGGTAATTGTATGGCAGCGCGGGTAAATTTGAAAGTTTTCAAATCTTTCTCTCCCGGGCGCTGTATGATCAACGTTATTTGTGTGTTCGGGTCTCCGCGTAGACGATTGCTTACAGACGAGGTGTAATCTTCAATAGTCTGACTGCCTTTAACATTTACGTCTTTGCCGTCAATGCTCATAATGATATCTCCGGCACGTATACCGGCATTAACAGCCGGCATGTTCTCGTAAGGGTCGTTAATGATGCAGCGGTCTTTGGCTTTGTTATAGCTGATACGGGCGCCAATGCCAGCATATTTGCCTGTTGTCATGGTTTCCAAATCGCGTGTTTCCTTTTCCGGAAAATATTCCGTATACGGGTCAAGACCATCGAGCAAATAATTAATGGCCTCGTCAATTTGTTTTTCTGCCTGTAAACTATCTACATAGTAGAGGTCAAGTGTTTTATAGATGGAGTTGAATATTTCAAGGTTTTTGGAAACTTCGAAATTATGGTTTGTCTGCCCCATGACGGCAGTGGTGAAGAGGAGAAAGAAAATGATGAATTTAAATTTCATTGCTTAATGGTAGAATTGTGAGTTAGAATATGAGTTTAGTTTGCAGCTCGCAGCTGTTTCAAGGTTTGTGTCCATTCATCTGGCTTGAGCGTAGTACCGATGACTTGAATCACGGCTCCGGCCAGAATGCCACCTTGACGAATGCAATTTTGAAAGGGTTTTTCATGAACGGAAGCTTCGAGAAATCCTGCAGCGAAATAATCTCCCGCGCCGGTAGTGTCAATGATGTTGTTTACTTTTTCTGCGGGGCATTCGTGATAAGTGTTGTTCGCGAAGACACTGGAGCCCTGACTACCTAATTTTACTACTGCAACGGGACAGAGTTTTCCCAATTCACGGGCGGCTTCTTTTATATCGCGGCCTATGAAGGCACGGGCTTCTTCTTCATTTGCAAAGACAATGTCCACATAACGGGCTAATAGGGATTTAAAGAAATCATGGTCACTTTCTACAATATTGTAACTAGCCAAGTCCAGGCAAATCGTCATTCTTCTCCGTTTTGCCAAGTCCATGGTATGTTCAATAAGTTCATGGTTTTGAACCATGTAACCTTCTACGTAAAGAATGTCGTAGCCTTCAAGCATATGGGAGTTGATGTCTTGTGCGCTGAGTCCGGCAGAAACTCCCAAATAGGTAGCGAAAGTGCGCTGCCCGTCGGGGGTGATAAATGTGGACGCGATGCCGGTGGAGCCGGAGTCTTTGCAGATAAGAGAAGTGTGTACCCCTGAATTCTCTAACTCGGAACGGAAAAAGAGTCCAAATTCGTCGGGAGCCGTTTTACCTATAAAACCAGTGTCGACACCCATGTGAGCCAGAGCTTTCATGGTGTTAGCAGCAGAACCTCCCGAAGCTCTCGTATGCTCGAAAGTGCGCATGCGCTTGCTGATCAATGCTAATTCTTCCGAGTCGATTAACTGCATAGAGCCTTTAGGTAAATTCATTTCATCTAATAATTCTTCATGATTCACTCGAGCCAGAATATCTACCAAACTGTTTCCTATCCCAATTATTTTCTGCATGATTTTTCTAAATTTCTCCGCAAAGATATTGCTATTTTCAAAAATATAGCTACTTTTGCACCGCAAACAAGAAATTTTTGTTTCGCACTGCTTCAATAGCTCAGTTGGTTAGAGCACCTGACTGTTAATCAGGGGGTCGTTGGTTCAAGCCCATCTTGAAGCGCTGTTCGTGAAAATAAAGTTTTTTGCTTCAATAGCTCAGTTGGTTAGAGCACCTGACTGTTAATCAGGGGGTCGTTGGTTCAAGCCCATCTTGAAGCGCCTGAAAAGAGTTGCACCTTTGTGTGTGACTTTTTTTTATTTGGTTTCGTTTCCACGCTTTGAGAATACGATGTCTACGTCATGGCAAGTAACTAAACAGCCCTTTGGCAGCATTTCTAACCAAGGACGCATTTTTTCAATGAAACCGGAAATCTTTTCTGCGTTATCAATGAACTCTATGACAACAGGTACTTTCTCGGTAAATTCCCAAAAAGAAGACGTCACAATGTTACTGCTGGCTCCATAGCCCATGATGCCTTTGTATACCGTAGCTCCTGAAAGTCCATAACGCTTAGCGGCGTAAATCAGAGAGGAGTATACGGAGGTGAACCGGATTTTATCCGTGTTGCTTAAATAGAATTTTAATTCCTTTACTACAGCTGTTTTATCCATAACATTTAATAATGAAATGTCCCAGAGCTAGCAACAAAAAGCCTCCTCCAAGACTAATGGCAGAATAGAGGGCGAATAGAAGAATGTTGCCGTCTTTTGCTAATTGAAAGTTTTCGTTCATAAAGGTAGAGAAAGTGGTGAATCCTCCACAGAACCCTACTGTAAGAAAAAGTCTGAGATTTGGACTCATCAGGGCTCCTCGATCAAATAGACCATAAAACAAACCTATCAGGAAACATCCTAATAAATTGACGGCCATGGTGCCAAAAGGAAACTGCATGAACGCAGCCTGCTGTATGCCTTTTGAAAGATAATAGCGCAAAACGCCGCCTGTAAAACTCCCCAGGCCAATACACATAATAGTTCTGAACATCTGTAGATCGATGAATAAAATATTAAAGTAAAAAATAAGTAGGTATCATCAACTCTGGAGAGTGGTTAAAGGCAGATGCCATTGCCGTAATCGCTGCAAAATTAGCGAAACTTTTCCTTATGAAAGGATTTAGCCAATAAAAGCTTTGGAGGTAAAACGATTTTCTTGTGAAATCATGAATTCAGCCGGTTGGTTATGGCTATCTTTGTAGGACCATATATAATAAGGTATAAATGAAAATTCGGATTGTGATTGTTTTTGTGTTTTTCGTCGTAGGCTTTGTAAAAATCAATGCGCAAATTTCGGTTACAGAGCGGCAGATGGAAAAAGAAGGTATGGTAGATATTCATACCGTGGACCAAAGTATTTATGTGAGTTTGATGTATGGACGTGCGGATAATTTTACGGGGAAACGACTCTATACGGACTTAACGCACGCCTATTTACATCCCAAAGCCGCAAAGGCCTTAGCGAGAGCTCAAAAGTATCTTCAAAAAGAGCATCCAGAATGGAGTCTGATTATTTTCGATGCTTGCCGGCCTATGCACATTCAGCAAAAGATGTGGAATGTGGTGAAGGGCACGGCAGTAGAAAATTACGTGAGTAATCCTGCGCGTGGTGGCGGTTTGCATAACTATGGGATGGCGGTGGACATTTCCCTTTGCAATTTAAAGGGCGACACTTTAAAAATGGGCTCAAAAGTGGACCACATGAGCAAACTTTCACATATTGATCAGGAATACCTGTTGCTGAAACATCACCAAATAAGTTCTACAGCTTTGGAAAACAGGCAACTCCTGCGTCGCATCATGAGGAAAGCCGGTTTCCGCCCCCTCAGAACGGAGTGGTGGCATTTCAATCTGATTTCGCGCGCTACAGCGAAAAAGTATTATAAATATGTGAAATAGGAATGAAGTAATTTGGGTGTTCTCTCTGTCTTCCATTTGTTTGAAAAAATCTCGACAGAGAGGATGAGCGTTTTAAAAAATCCAGAATTATACGGGATGCAGCAAGCCGATTAATGGTGATGGCATGTCGCTAGGAAAAGAGTTCTCATGTGGAGGATAAGCTTACGTCCCCAGACCACAATAAGGGCAAAAATTAAGCGGGAAGAAACAATCCAAAATGCACTGATACCTATGGCTGCAAAGATGGAGGTGTCTTCCAGCAGAGAATGGTTCATGATAAGGTGATAGTTTACGTCGTTAGCTTGTTCTTTTGTGATGAGTTTTTTTTCTAACATGTCCATCATAACGGCACCTCCGTAGGAAATGCCCAGAATGTTACCCACCAACCAAAGATATGCAGCATCTTCAGGTAATCCGAAGACTTTCATCAAAGGTCTTAGAGAACGCGACAGTCGTGGCATAAGATGATGGATTTGTATGATTTGCTGGATGAACATTAATATATAAATAATGAGGAAAATGAGAGCCACCATTTTAGTCATATTTGCAGCCCAATCTTTCAACAAAATTGGAATGGAGGAAATTGCAGCATCATTTTGTGCATAGCTGAAAGTCGCCGTCATTTGCGGAAGAACCAGATTCAGGTAGAAAGCTGCAATAACGGCCATAGTAAGGCGTAAAATGCACATTTTCAGGAAAGAAGAACCGGTCATTCTGTTCACGGCACTTTCTACGGGAAGAGCATGACAGAGGACCATCATGACGCTGAGAATAGTGGCTTCACGCAAAGTTAAGGGAATAGACGTCATCACTGCGATGCCGGCATAAGTAGTGTTTAAAGCAGTAGTAAAAAATGGAATGGCAGCACGTCCCGGAAGTCCCAAAAAATGGAATAACGGACTAAACCATCGTGCGATTGCATCTATAATGCCCCAATATTGTAGCAATCTGACGGCCAACGAGATGGGAAGCATCAACTTGAGTAACCAAAGAGACGTTTTCAGTGTTGGCGGTAAAGCCTTTTTGGCTGCTATAGAGGCAGTTTGGAAACTATTCATGAACCGAATCTTTTTATTTCACATGCAAAGGTAAAGCTTTTTGACCGAAAATTAGAAATTGGAAGAATGTTGCTCAGATGTTCGGATAGCAGAAAAGAAATAAAATGTTAATGAGAGCGTAGTATGAAAGTATAAAAATAAAATTGCTAACTTTACCACCGAAAATAGTCATGTAATAATTTGAATAAGATGAAAGGAAAAAGTATGAAAGCCATAATACTTCTTTTAGTAGGAAGTATGGCATTGAGCTCGTGTGTGGGGAGTTTCTCTCTCTTTAACAAATTGGCAGACTGGAATAAAAACGCCACGAAAGATAAGTTTTTGAACGAAATAATTTTTTTGGTTATTTCGCCGGCGTATGCTTTCTGTGGCGCTGCTGATGTGTTTGTTTTGAATACGATTGAGTTTTGGAACGGAAGTAATCCTCTGGTGTCAAATGAGGGCAAAACACAGTACGTAATGGGTGAAGATGGTAAAATGTATGCAGTAAGGACGTTGAAAAATGGTTATGAAGTTACTAGTCCGGAAGGCTCTATAGCAAACTTTGTGTATAATAAGAAGGCAAATAGTTGGTCGATGTTGGTCGACGGAAAAGCAAAAGAGATTTTTCGCTTCAATAATGATGGAACGATAAGAACGAATTTGCCGAGTGGACAGAAAATGAATGTATCATTAAATGACGAAGGTCTGTATCAAACGCGCATGGCTATTAACGGAGGCACTTTCTTCGCATTGAGATAAGCAGGTGAGATTGGACTGAAACCTTTGCCGCATATTAATAAATTCCTCTTGCCAGACTTTTTTAGAAAAGCTCGGCGAGAGGGATGCTCTTATGGTAAAATTAAATGCGATAATTTTTTTTAATAAAAAGGACAAAAATAAGATGGTAAAAGCGAGAATTTATTACTAATTTTGCTGAATAAGAGAAATTGTATTAATAAGGTATGGAAGAAGAACTGAAAGTTATTATAAGCGGAGGTGGTACCGGAGGCCATATTTTCCCGGCCATTTCGATAGCAAATGCGCTGAAAATTGCGTACCCAAGAGTAAAAATACTTTTTGTTGGTGCTGAGGGACGTATGGAAATGACGCGTGTTCCGGCAGCCGGTTACGAAATAAAAGGACTACCCGTATCAGGTTTTGACCGTCAGCATCTGCTGAAAAATGTGAAGGTTCTTTATCGTGCTGTTGAAAGTCGCATGATGGCAAAAAAAATTGCCCGAGAGTTTGCTCCTGATGTTGCTGTTGGAGTTGGCGGCTATGCCAGCGGACCCATGCTGAGTGCATGTGAAAGTTTGAACATACCTATCTTGTTGCAGGAACAAAATTCGTATGCAGGCATGACCAACAAGATTCTGGCTCATAAAGCAGACAAGATTTGCGTGGCTTATGATGGCATGGAACGCTTCTTTCCTGCTTCAAAAATTCTTATTACAGGAAATCCCGTACGTCAGGAATTGCTTTCCATCAATGTGTCGCGCGAAGTAGCTATTAAAAGCTTTGGACTCGATCCTTCGAAAAAGACCATCCTTATTATCGGTGGGAGCCTGGGCGCTAGAACTATCAATGAGAGCGTTTTGTCGCATTTGAGTTTGATACGCCAATCAAACGTACAGTTTATCTGGCAGACAGGAAAGATTTATAGCGACCATATCAAGACTGAAATGGATAGCAGGGGGAAACCGGATAATCTTTATGTAAGCGATTTTATTACAGATATGGCGAAGGCGTATAAAGCAGCGGATTTAGTTATTTCGCGCGCCGGAGCAAGTTCCATCAGTGAATTGTGCTTGTTGAGCAAACCTTCAATTTTGGTTCCTTCTCCCAATGTGGCAGAAGATCATCAAACAAAGAATGCTCTGGCTCTGGCTGATAAAGATGCTGCCATTTATGTAAAAGATTCCGAGGCGCGGATGGTGTTAATACCTAAAGCTGTGAGTACAGTCAACGAACCGGAGAAATTAGTGACATTGGGAAGGAATATTTCTACGATGGCGCATCCCGATGCCTCAAAAATAATTGCCGAGGAAGTTATCAAGTTGGCAAGAAACAAAGAGTGAGATCCTTTCATAATCAATAAGAGGGAACTCATGAAAAGTTAAAAATGGAATTCAATCATGGAACTTAATAATATAAAATCTGTTTATTTTGTAGGTGCAGGGGGAATTGGAATGAGTGCATTGGTTCGCTATTTTTTGGCGAAAGGCTTACCGACAGGAGGTTATGATCGTACACCGTCACCGCTTACAGCTTCTTTAATTAAGGAAGGAGCACAAATACATTATGAAGATAATCCGGATGAAATACCAATGGTGTTTCGTGATAAAAATCACACGCTCATTGTTTACACACCTGCCATCCCTGAAAATCATCGGGAACTAACTTTTTTCAGAGAAACCGGATTTGAACTTCAAAAGCGTGCCCAGGTTTTGGGAACGCTGACGCGATCTTTGAAAGGACTTTGCGTTGCAGGAACTCATGGCAAGACGACAACATCTACCATGGCTGCTCATTTGTTGCATGAGAGTCATGTAGATTGCAATGCTTTTTTGGGCGGCATTTCAAAAAATTATGGAACCAACTATCTGTATGCTGCCAAAAGTCCTTATGTCGTGATAGAAGCTGACGAGTTTGATCGCTCCTTTCACTGGTTGAGGCCGTATGTGAGTGTGATTACGGCAACTGATGCCGACCATTTGGATATTTATGGGACGAGGGAAGCTTATTTGGAGAGCTTTCGTAAATATTCCTCTCTTATAAGGCCTGATGGGGCATTGATTATACACACAGATTTGGCGATGCAGCCTGACTTACAACCAGGAGTCCGTAAATATACATACAGTAGGGATAAAGGAGATTTTCATGCAGAAAATGTTCGTATTGGCAACGGCAAGATCGTATTTGACTTGGTTTCTCCGGTAGAAAATATTAAAGACATCAATTTGGGCGTGCCCGTAAGTATTAATATTGAAAACGGAATAGCAGCTATGGCGTTGGCACAGTTGAGCGGCGTTACGGGTGAAGAAATTAGGCGCGGCATGGATTCGTTTCAAGGTGTTGTGCGCCGTTTTGATTTTAAAATCAAAACGGATAAAATGGTTTTGTTGAGTGATTATGCTCATCATCCTATGGAGATAAAAAACAGTATATTGTCTTTGCGTGAAGTTTTTAAAGGACGTAAACTAACTGCAATTTTTCAACCGCATTTGTATACACGTACAAGAGATTTTTATCAGGACTTTGCGCGGAGCTTATCACTTCTTGATGAGGTAGTGCTCACAGATATATATCCGGCTCGAGAACAACCTATAAATGGAGTCACAAGCCAATTGATCTATGATCGTCTTCGCCCAGAGATGGAAAAGCATTTGATTAAAAAATCAGAAGTGACGGATTTCGTAAAGTCACATGATTTTGATGTGTTGATTATTTTAGGCGCAGGCGATCTGGATGACTATGTGCCGGAATTGGAGAAAATATTAAAACCTAGAGCATAAAGCACTTATGAAATCAGTCCTCAAATTTATAGTAGGTTTGGCGCTTTTAACGTATCTTGTTCTGGCGGTGACGAAGTTCCGTAAAGGCGAGAACACGGAGGCGTGTAGCGGTGTGGATATTGAGGTGACAGACAGTTCGAAAGCAGCATTTATATCGCCAAATGAGGTGCGTGTTCTATTGGAACGGAAGCATCTTTATCCCGAAGGAATTCCTATGAATAGGATCAGTTCTACTGAAATAGAAAAAGCGTTAAAGGCACATCAATTTATATTGGATGCGCAATGTTACAAGACGGCTGACAATGTAGTTCATGTAAAGGTAAGCCAGCGACTGCCGGTAATGCGTATAATGAGTTGTAACGGAAGTAATTTTTTTATTGATGGGAAAGGTATGCGAATGTCAAAAGTTCATTATCCTGCTGATGTTGTAATTGCGACCGGAGCCATAACACCCACGTATGCACATAGATATTTGGCTCCAATTGGCAAATACCTGCAAAACAATGATTTTTGGAACAGCCAAATAGAACAATTAAATGTACTTGCTGACGGATCTGTTGAAATGGTTCCAAGAGTAGGCAACCATATTGTATATCTGGGTGCCCCAGTTAAAGTAGATAGCAAACTCAACAGGTTGAAAGTTTTTTATCAGAAAGTACTTTGTAAAGTCGGTTGGAATAAATACAATCGCATAGATGTAGAGTTTGGAAATCAAATTGTTTGTACGAAAAATGAATAACTAAAATATGGCAACAGAAGATCTATTTATTATTGCAATAGAGCTTGGCTCGTCTAATGTGACGGGCGTTGGCGGAAAGAAACTTCCTGATGGGAGTATTCAAATTGAAGCGATTGCACAAGAGCCCTCATCCATGTTTATCCGAAACGGAATGATTTTCAACATGGATAAGTCAGTGCAGTGTGTTTCTTCAATTATTAAAAAGTTGCAGGAACAACTGAAAAGAGTAATTACCCAGGTTTATGTAGGATATGGCGGTCAGAGCATTCACTCTGAGCTAAACAAAGTTACGAAGCGGTTTGATGGTGAAATACCTGTTTCGAAAGAAGCTGTAGATGAACTGATGAAAGAAAATCTGAATAACAATGTTGGTGATGAAGACATCCTGGAAGTTATTTGTCAGGAATACCGTGTCGGGACACAAAAGCAGATAGATCCTGTTGGGGTTTTGAGTGATTATATAGAAGGGCGTTTTTTGAATATTATGGCGCGTTCTTCCCTACGTGCGAACATAGATAATTGCTTTTCCAAAGTGGGGATCCACGTTGTAGAGGATAAATTAGTACCTCTTACTGTCGCAGACGAAGTATTGTCTGATACTGAAAAGCGTTCAGGCTGTGTGTTGGTGGATTTTGGTGCTGACACGACGACGGTTTCAATTTATAAGGCTAATTTGTTGCGCTTCATCAGCGTAATTCCGTTGGGAAGTGCAAATGTTACAAAAGATATTATGAGCTGCCAGCTTGAAGAGAACGTGGCAGAAGAATTGAAACATAGATATGGCATGGCTGTTTCGGATCTCACGGAAGAAGATGCCAAAGGTATTATTTACACTTTGCCTGATGGTTCTGAAATAGACAAAGGCATGTTGGTTGAAATTGTTGAGGCACGTATGGAAGAAATTCTTTACAATGTCAAAGATCAAATTGCCAGTTCCGGTTTTGGTCGCGATTCTCTTGTTGCAGGTGCTTGGTTGATTGGCGGCGGTGCCAAATTGAGAAACATTAGTAAAGCTTTTTCAGAGATAATTGGTTTTGACAAGGTACGTGTGCAGAAGAATACGCTGACAACGGTTCATTTTGCAAAAGCTGCTCCTAAAAACATGGAAGATCGTCTTTTGGGAACCATTAGTATATTGGCTAAGGGCAATCAGATTTGTACAAGTCCTCAAGCTCCCAAAGAACCAATCAAGGATGACTTTTTTCAGAATAATACGGTTCAGGATACAGGCGAGCTCACGATTATTCATGGTTCAAGTATTAAAAATAACACCACAGAAAATCTGGATGATAATCAATTAGGGGATAAGACTGTTCAGATTGTTCAAGATGATTCCAAAAAGCCACGCAAACGCAAAGGTCCTGGCATAATCAAAAAAGCCATCAAAAAATTAAGTGAAATTTCAAAAAGCATCGTAGAGGACGATTAAGATGTCGGCAAAATCTATGATGATAAAAACAATTATAAAATACAATAAAAATGTCGTTATTTGATCAGGTTAGTCAGGATATCTTTGCAGCGATGAAAGCAAGAGACAAAGTGCGCTTGGAAGCATTGCGCAATATTAAGAAATATTTTATCGAAGCTAAAACAGCACCCGGAGCTAATGACGAGTTGTCTGACGCCACGGCGTTGAAGATCTTAACTAAATTGTCTAAACAGGGTCGTGATGCAGCGGCCCTCTATACAGAGAAAGGGCGAGAGGATTTGGCTGCGGAGGAAAGTGCACAGGCAGAAGTGATAGAGAGCTATTTGCCCAAGCAGTTAAGTGCATCCGAAATAGAAGCAGAAGTAAAAGCTATCATAGAGGAGACCGGAGCTTCGAGCATGAAAGATATGGGAAAAGTAATGGGCCTTGCTTCTAAAAAACTGGCAGGAAAGGCTGATGGAAAGGCTGTTTCTGAAGTTGTGAAACGTCTACTGGCGTAAGCTGGATTATGCTATTTAGAAAATAAAAAGAATAATCAATATGGAAGACGAAAAGACAAGTATATTGAACTTTAATCTGCCGAAACAAGAACCTACAATTATTAAGGTAATTGGAGTTGGCGGCGGTGGTGGAAATGCGGTTAACCACATGTATAATGAAGGCATTCACAATGTTGCTTTCGTTGTTTGCAATACGGATCGTCAGGCTCTTGAGAGTTCTCCTATTCCGGTTCATCTTCAATTGGGCAAAGAAGGTCTTGGAGCCGGGAATCGTCCTGAACGTGCTCGTGCAGCAGCAGAAGAGAGCATAGAGGACATTCGCGGCATGTTGAATGATGGAACCAAAATGGTCTTCATTACCGCAGGCATGGGTGGCGGTACTGGCACTGGAGCAGCTCCTATTATTGCACGGGAAGCAAAGGCTCTTGATATCCTGACGGTCGGGATTGTTACTATTCCTTTTCGTTTTGAAGGTAACCGCAAGATAGATCAAGCGTTGGATGGTCTGGAGGAAATGCAAAAACAAGTAGATGCTCTTCTCGTTATTAATAATGAGCGTCTGCGCGAAATATTTACCAATCTGACTGTTTTGGAGGCTTTTGCAAAAGCCGACGACACATTGAGTGTCGCAGCTAAGAGCATTGCTGAAATTATTACGCTACGAGGTGAAATTAACTTGGATTTTCGAGACGTGAGCACGGTACTTAAAGATGGTGGCGTTGCTATTATGAGTACGGCTTATGGTGAAGGTGAAGGTCGCGTAAGCAAAGCCATAGAGGAGGCTCTCAATTCTCCATTGCTGAATCATAGTGACATTTTCAAATCCAAAAAAGTACTCCTCAATATTTGTTTCTGCAAGGAAAAAGAAGGAGAATCCCTGATGATGGAAGAAATGAACGAGGTTCATGAATTCATGAGTAAGTTTGAAGCCAACGTGGAAGTGAAATTCGGTATGGGAACGGATCCTACTTTAGGTAAAAAAGTGAAAATCACAATTTTGGCTACCGGATTTGGATTAAGTGATGTTTTATCAGGTGTAGAAGGGGCCGATAAGTATAAGCAGGTTGTGGTTGATGAGGAAGAAGAAGAACGTAAACGAGCTCGACGAGAAATCTTTTACAATTACGAAAAAGGTGCCAAAGTAAAACGTCGTTATAAGTTGTTCCGTTTTAGTAAAAGAACGTTGGATGATGACGATGTGATTTCGATGGTAGAAACGAGTCCTACATATAAAAGAGACAACGAATCTTTACGGCAAATTAAGGATAGAGTGGAAGAAATTAATAACCGCAATGCCGAGGAGGGAACGGAAATTTTGGAATCAGACGGCTTGACCATTAATTTTAAATAAAGATTGTGGAATGTTATAGACCACTTTGGAGCAAAACGATTTATATTTTGTTTTGCTCTTTTTTTATGTTATAAAAATAGGTGTGAAGGGACGCTTTTTGCGGACATTTCGCTACTTTTGTAGGACTTTATATGAAAAAGTAGAATTTGCGTGTACGAGGAATGCAATTTTGCATTTTTGAGATATTTGCGTGATAGAAAATTGGAAATAGGATAAACACAGAAAACAAGATGGTAGAAACTATTAGAAAAAAGCTCAGTGATTCAGCTGGCGCACGTTGGATTGCGCTTTTAATCGTAGCCTTTACAATGATGATGGGCTATTTTATAACAGATGTCATGTCGCCTCTGGAGGATATGCTCGAAACGCAGTTGCATTGGACAAGTAGTGAATATGGCTTCTTTTCTGGTGCCTACGGGTATATTAATGTTTTCCTTCTGATGTTGTTTTTTGGTGGCTTGATTTTGGATAAAATGGGAGTGCGTTTTACCGGCCTGCTGTCTTGTTCACTGATGCTTATTGGAGCTGCCATAAAGTTTTATGCCATTTCTTCT